>WAPE01000031.1 GCA_015520865.1 Candidatus Iainarchaeum sp. | reverse complement strand
TACGGGCCCTGGAAACGATGGAAGTTGCCAAGGGCCAAACGATCTCCTCGGGAATGGCTACTTCCGAGAGGACGACGTGGAAGCCCCTTCCAGAGAAGATGTTTATCGGGTAGAGGAGGCTTCCTCCTTTGACCTTTCCAACGGGCGGGAGCCTCTCGTCGTAGACGTAGCCTACCCAGGGGAGATTTAATTTCTCAACAAGATAACGGCCTGCTATCGTTCCCACGTAGCCGAGTCCGGGGAAGGCCAGAATTACGACGGAATCCTTGAAGGGCTTTGAAAGCCTCAGTACAGCCATGTTACCACCGAATACGTCAAGAGTCCTATGGCCAGGGTTACTAAAATATAAACGGCTGCGTTTTTAGGCTTCCCCTCTGTCCAGGCGAGAAATAAACCACTTATGAATGCTAACATCCCTATATACGTTGGTATGAGAGGCAAAACAGGTGAAGAAGATGCTCCTAGCCTTCTAACAACTGCTACTACGAGTCCTAGGATGAAGGGAACGAGAAGAGAGGCGGAGAGGATGATGGAGTAGCGCTGAAGCGAAATGGCACCTCTTCGCTCGTTCTCTAATTCCGACAAGAAGTACAGTTCTTCGGAGAGGTTCTTCAAAAGCTTCTCGGTCCCTCCACTCCGAAAAGCAGTAACGAGGCCTTCCACGACCCTTCCTATGAGGGGGGATCCTGTTCTGCGGGCAAAGCTCAATAGAACCCTTGAGGCGGGGCTTCCTGACTCAACAAGGCGCTTCATACCACGAAACTCCGAAGATAATTCTCCAAAGCCGCTGCTACCTAGTCGTATGACATCTTTAAGGGTGAGATTGGGATACGTAGAGAGCAGATGGATGAACCTTGGGAGTTCAGCCTCTATCTTAGATATCTTTCTCTCGTGAAGGTAATCAACGAGGATATAGGCTATGATGGGCAGGAAAAGGGCAGAGGGAGCATAGGAGGGGAGAAAGAAGTAAAGAGAGCCGAAGAGAAGAGCTGTTGCTAAAATGGTGTAGGTTAGAAATTCCCTGGAGGAAAGGGGGAGGCCCAGGTTATATAGCTTGCGTTCGAGGTCCATTATCCCACCCGGGAGGAGATGTAGCCAAGAGTAACCACCGTAAGCAGAGGGACGACGAAAAAGAGCGTGAAGAGAACGAGGGAAACGTCTATAGCTGTGTGAAAGATCGATGGAATGAGGAGGGAGTACATGAGAAGTATTGAAGGGGTCAAAGCAGTTAGTGCAATGAATACAAGTGTGTAAAGGGCTAGCTTGTTGGAGAACTCCTTTATCTCTACCCTTCTAGAGTTTATGAGAGATTCGGCATATCTATCAAGGCTTTCTACGCCGTAACCGCCCTCTATTACCTGGTAAACGAGCATGAGGCTCCTCTTAATCCTCTCCGAGGTATAGGTGTCCGCTTCCTTCTCGAAGGCCCTCGAGAGAGGTGTACCGCTTTTTCGAAGACGTATAATTCGTTCTACAGATTTCCTAAGTACTGGATTTCCTCTAGAAGCTATTTCCAGGGAGCTCATCGGATCAATACCGGATTTTAACAAGGTAGAGAGCGATTTGAGAAAGAAAGGAAGCTCTGATTCTGCTCGACGGGAACGCACATAGGCCAAGTAAGAAGGAAGGTAAAGGGCTGATGAAATAACGAGAACGAAAGCGAGGAGGGATAGGATAAAGGAGACGGATAAAAGAAGAATGGCGAGAAGGATTGAAAGGATGAGCGACCATCCCAGGTACTCTTCAGCAAGCATAGGGACGTCTGCCATTATCAAGTTCCTTTGAACCCGCCTTCGAAGGCTCTCACTAAAGAGCTCACCTACCTCGTAGACCTCCACCGCCGTACCTCCTAGCAAATTCCTCCATATCGTAGACGGGGTTGTTTTTCAGTATCTGGGCTCGTTCGACCATCATTTCTTCGTCAACTCCTAGCTCTTCTTTCCAGTTATCCGAGAATCCTCCCATTTCAACGAGCTTCCGAACGATCTTCCCTCCTTCTCCCCATCGGCGGAGCACAACGACGAGATCCACCGAGTCGAGATCTATATCACGGATTCCCATCGATATAAGGCGGGATCTCACCTCTTGGATGCTCCTACCGTGAATCGTCGCGTAGCTACCCCTTCCTTGGCCTGCAAGAACCGTATCCATGAAGGCCTCGGCCTCTTCGTCCCTCCTGATCTCACCCACGATTACCCTATCGGGTCTCATGCGAAGGGTGTCTCGAATGAGGTCCTTCATCGTTATCCCTCCCCGAGGAATCATCCTAACAAAATGAGGATGGGGTATTCTTACCTCAGGAACCTCCTCTATCGCTACAATACGTTCTTCCAGGGAAACGAAACCGAAAATCGTGTTGAGAAGGGTTGTCTTACCAGAACCGGTATTTCCAGCTATGAGGACGTTCTTTTCCCTTTCCATCGCTATCCAAAGTATTGCGGCGTCCTCGGGGGTTATTACACCGCTATCTATCAAATGGGAAATCGTCAGCGGCTTTGAGCTGAACCTACGAACGGTCAAGCTGTGGACGTTTGAAAGGGGTGGTATGACGGCATGGATTCGAGAACCGTCGCTAAGAACGGCGTTAACCCTTGGGTTTCCGAGCGTTAAGCGCC
>WAPE01000030.1 GCA_015520865.1 Candidatus Iainarchaeum sp. | reverse complement strand
TATAAGAGACAGGTCGGAGTGGGGCTTGTCGACGATCTGGGGAACGATGGAGCCGTCGAGGAAGAGGTACTCCGGTTTTAACTCGGAAAGCTGGATGGCTCGATTAAGCTCGGATCGAAGGCGGTGAAGGGACCGGAAGGGGTGGTAATCCTCCCTTTCGATGGGCTCGTCATTGGCGACGATCTCTACATCCGGAAGGGGGGATGGAACGTAGGTTACTTCCTTTAGTTCTCCGTCTTCGTAGTGAAATATGGCTCCGACGGAGCGGATGAGAAGGAGGATGATCGGACCGTACTCCTCGTGAACGATGCCGCCATCTACAGCTCCTAGGGTTGTTGAAACGGGGTTTTCCTCAACACGATGGATAAGGGAGGAGATCTCGCTTCTAAGTTCTTCTCCGAGGCGTTTTCTCTCCTCCTCCCGTCGAATGAGCTTCTCTGCTATCGCTTCGAGAACTCCGTTCACGCATTTAATGGGATGGGGTAGGTATATAAAGAAGTGGGGGACCCGTTTTCCGGTAAACTCAGGTTTGTGGAGGGCTGGCCGGCTTTACTCATAGGAAAAACACTTGTCATAGCCGACGTTCATATAGGCATCGAGAAGGAGCTCTGGAAGGAAGGAATATATGCCTCTGGGATCTCTGATAAAACGATTGAAAAGTTTAGAGAGCTCTTGGAGGTAACAAAGCCGAGGAAAATTATCGTAAATGGAGACTTGAAGCATAACATACCCGTTTTCACGAAAAAAGAAGAAGAGAAGGTGAGGGAGTTTGTAGAGGTCGGGGAAACCTACGGAAGGGTGGTTGTCGTTAAGGGGAACCATGATGGGGACCTAGAAAAGATCATAGATAACGTTGTGGGTACGGTAACGAGGGAAGGAGGATTCTACATAACGCACGGCCACGTGCGCCTTTCCCACCGCCCTGTCATCATCGGCCACGTCCATCCAGCCTACCCCATCGATCTCCACTTCAAGAAAGAACCCGTGAAGGTCTGGCTCGTGAACGAAAACGTGGTTGTTTTACCGGCCTTCTCTCCCTTCATCGTTGGAAACGATATAGCAAATCCGGAGAACTGGCTAGGACCCATAGCAAGGCGAGAGGAACGCTTTCATGTCTTTACCTTGAACGGGTTCTACATCGGGGAGGTTAAAAAGTTTAAAAATTAAAACCCTTAATTTCTGTACTATGGTGCAGAAATTAACTGTAAATTACAACCCAAGGATGAAGGAAGACGAGATAATTAGGTGGCTCGATGAGTGCAAAAGCATCGTGCTGGTGGGCCCTCGGCAGGCAGGAAAAACGACGTTGGCTATTTATATAGCAAACAAGCTCGGTGGAGAGTACTATAGTTTGGATCGAGACCTAGACCGGGAGATCTTTTCCAACACAGAGACTGCACTAACAGAAACGGGGGACTTCTTCGTTGTAGATGAAGCCCAGGAAGTAAAGGACATTGGAAGGATCTTGAAGGTCCTCCATGACAGAGGGAAACAGTTCGTCGTGACGGGGAGCGGTTCCTTTGATCTGAGGGGAGGGATAAGCGACTACCTAGTTGGAAGAGCTGTAAGGGTGGAGTTGCTTACCCTCTCCTTTGAAGAATACCTGCTCTGGAAGGATGAACGACTCTGGAAGCTCTACAAAAGAGAGAAAAAGAAGTTCTGGGGCGGAGAAGAACCAAAGGATGCGCTCCTCTTAAGGGAGCACTGGAAACGCTATGTGATCTTTGGAGGGTACCCAGAAGCTGTCCTTAAGGGACCAAACGTTCTAAGGAGCATCATAGATCTCTATATCTTCAGGGAGGTGCTCTCACACTTTAACATCCTTGAAAGGGAAAAGTTCAAGCACACATTAAAACTTCTAGCATTAAAGACCGGTTCCCTCCTCAACAAGGAGTCAATAGCACAGAGCGTAGGAGCAAACTATCGAACAATAGACCGGTATATTTCTATTCTGAGAGAAACCTATGCCATCTTCCTTGCACGGAGAAAAGGAAGAAGCTTTGCCGCAGCTAGGAAGAGACCCAAATACTACTTCTTTGACCTGGGGTTCAGGAACGCTATCTTAGAAGACTTTAGGAGCCTTGATACAAGACCGGACAAGGGCAGTCTCCTAGAAAACTACGTTGCACGACGACTGCGAGAGATAAAAGAAGATGTGGCCTTCTTGCGTAAAAATGGAGAGGCTGACTTTCTTGCTAAAAACTTCCTCATCGAGGTAAAGGCGGGTGGAAAGAGACCTAGGAAGTTGGTGGAGTATGCGAAGGAATTGGACCTAAAACCGGTTGTGGTAAGGCCTGGAAGGGTGGAAGAGGATCGAGGGATACTCTACGTTCCCCCTTGGATCATATAAAAAGGGAAGGAAAGGCAGTTAGATCTGCGGAGGTAGATTGACATCCACCACTTCTTCGTTGACCTCCGGTAGCTCTACGTTGAGTTCGCTGGCTACGTTGGTTTCTGTGTTGGTTCCTGAAACCTGTCCCGTCGTCGGGGCAGCTGGCTGAACTGGTTTGTTCACGTAAAGGGCTATTGCAACGACGGCTACGACGATAATGATCCCTATGGTTATCCAGAGCCATGTACTGTTCATCTTCTACCACCCCTAACCGCCATTCTTCCATGGACAGCAACCTTCGCTCTAAGCATCCTCCTGAGAAGGGACCTAAGTTCCATAATCGTCCTCTGGATCTCGTCTCTGAGTTCTTTGAGCCTCTCCAGGAACTCCTTTCCGCTTATCTTCCCTGAAGCATAGGACTCCCTGAGATCAATCAATTTGCTCCTTAGCTCTTCGAGCTTACTGAGGATCGCCTGTACGTTCTTATCCTTGTTTATATCGATACCGTGGCGTTGGAGGACGACTAGAATCCTGTGTACTCCTACATCGATCTTCATAACGGCCCCTGTCATTGCCATGAGACTAACAGTACCGTAGTAGGCCCGGATGATGTGGTCCGTGGTGATTAGAGCCGGCCGGATTTCATCCTTATAGAGGCTCCTCAGCGTGTTTAGGTCGTTTACCTCTGCCACCTTCGTATTGAGCTCCTGGAGTTGTGAGATAAGCTCATCTATGTTGTTATCCGCTAGGTTGGATTCTTTGATCGTTTCTAGTCGCTTCACGGCGATAGTTATAGCCGTTTCGAGGAACTCCTTGGACTTCTCTAGATAGACCTCGTCGTTTACCTCTCCCTTCAGGTAAAGCTTTCGGTAGTGGAGCCACTGGATGAAGGCCCTTCTGTAGGCGAGGAAGGTCTTCAGGAAGGAGCTGTGGATCCTCTTTATTACTAGGTTCCACCTCAGGAAGGACTTCTCAATCCGTGGAGCCTCGTGGAGGAAGTTCCTTTCTGGAAGGTTCATCTCAAATCCAAAGTGCCTTCTAAACCTTTCCATAAGCTTCCTCTTGAACTCCTTTGGTATCTTGGGCATCGTTGGATGCGTTCCCATCCTCGCCATCACATGCATCATATTACCTTCTCCGTGGAACCCGTGGACGGTAGTCTGATGGGTCACTATCACCGTTCCGTTGTTCGTCTCGATGCTCGTGTTTATTTCCATATGTCCTACTATTCCCTGGGCGTAGATCAGTCCTAGACCCACCGATAGGACTAGTATTAACAACAGCCTCCTCCACATGTTTTCACCCATTAAATTTTTCATCAAAAATGTGTTAAAGGGATTTGTATCCGTCCCCGCAAGCCGAGTTTCATCGAACCGGCTGACACCGGTCCTCCGTCGGCAGGGCGAGGGACGGACCTCAGCAGATTCTTCTCATCATGCTTCAGTACTGCTGTCGGTCATCACAGCCCTGTATTTTAATTAGTGCCAAACCTTTAACTAAAGGATGAAGCAGGTCATCGTCGTTAGAACGGATCTAAAGATGGGGAAGGGGAAGATCTGTGCCCAGGTTGCCCATGCATCCCTAGAAGCCTATAAGAAGGCCTTGAAGGAGAAACCGGAATGGGTGAGGAGCTGGGAAACAGAGGGGTCTAAGAAGATCGTTCTAAAAGTGAATTCGGAAAAGGAGCTCCTTGAGCTCTTTGAAAGAGCGAAAAAGGAGGTCCCTGCAGTCTTGATAAGGGATGCAGGACTAACCCAGGTTCCGCCGGGTTCCATTACTGCAGCAGGCTTTGGTCCAGCGCCAGACGAGGTCATGGACCGACTGTTTGGACATCTTAAGCTCCTCTGATACTCGAGCTTCGACGATCCCCAGAATGGGGTCCTTTCTTTAAAATGCTTTTTCTAGCCCGTTCCTAACCATGTTAAAGGAATTCGCTTCAAAGTGGACGCCGGAGATTAACAAACGGCTAGAGAGTTTCCTCGAGGAAAAGGAGCAGGTAGCGAAGAACTATGGAGAGATAAACGAGAAAGCGTTTCGCTACATGAAGGAGATGATTCTATCGGGAGGGAAGAGGATTAGACCCATACTATTCATTGCAGGATACCTTTCTCAGGGAAAGGAACCCGATGAGGGGATTCTGGACGTTGCCGTAGCTATCGAGCTTTTCCACAACTTCCTCCTCATCCACGACGATGTAATCGATAAAGACGAGACGAGGAGAGGGCTTCCTACCGTTTGGAAGAGGTTCCAGGAAGAATTGGGGGTTGACCAACACACAGCCTTCTCCTTGGCCATCTCCACCGGCGATATTCTCTATGCCTTCGTTGTGGAGAAGCTCGCAAAGGCAAGAATAGATCCCGAGGATAGGATAAAGGTCCTAGAAAGATTTACCCACACGATGGAGCTCACGGGCTACGGCGAAAACCTGGACGTATACCTACCAAACCTCCCAATTGAGGAAGTCGATGAAAAATGGGTTTCCCTCATCCACGAATTGAAGACTGGGATTTATACAATTTCCTTTCCATTAACCCTAGGGGCAGAGCTAGCGGGAGCCGACGAAGATACGCTAAACGCTCTCTACGAATACGGAATAGATGCGGGGATTGCGTTTCAGCTTCATGACGACATTCTAGGAGTATTCGGGGATCCGAAAAAGACGGGGAAACCCGTTGGCAACGACATAAGGGAGGGTAAGAGAACGTTGCTCCTTTTAACGGCCTATAAGAACGCTGACGAGGAGCAAAGAAGAATCCTGGAAGAAGCGGTTGGAAGCGACGATGAGAAAAAGATAAAGCAGGCGATAAAGGTAATTGAAGAAACGGGAGCAAAGGAATACGTAGATAGAGTAAAGAAGGAGCTCGTAGATGAGGCCATCGAGAGGATCAAGGGGCTGGATCTGAAAAACGGTATCGACCGGTTCTTAGAAGAGCTGGCGGTTTACCTTATAACTCGCGAGAAGTAAGGTTACGTAGGATCTCCTGAAAGACCCGTTCTCGATTCTCTTCCGTTAGCCAGAAGAGCTTCGTATTCAACTTATTAGCCCATTCCCTGGCAATCCTCCGATGGACGGTCCCAACAAAAACGTTGGACCGCTCGGCGGATCGAAGAACAGCGTCTCCGAATCCAGGGTGTAATAACTCCATGGGACCAATCTCATCCACGTAGATTGTTCCCTTGCAGTTCTCCAACCATCTAATAAGGGTCTCCACGCCTCTCGGACTAACGGAGTACTTTCCCACGCGGGGAGGTTCCTTCCCCACCCTAGCCAAAATTACCCGCTCCCCTGAGGGAATCCTTACCCCGTCGAAACCTATCCGTCTTCCGTTAAAACGGACCTCCTCCGTGTAAAAGCCGCAGCCAGAAATCCTCTCTGCAAGTCGTTTTATGAGGGTTGTTTTACCCTG
>WAPE01000029.1 GCA_015520865.1 Candidatus Iainarchaeum sp. | reverse complement strand
TTTCCCTTCTCATCGCGCTTCTTCTTCGTTTCTAGATGGGAAGCAATGATCCTGTAGACGGTAGCGTTACCGGAGAAATAGGTGGGAACGGTATGTTCCTCGAAGGCGAGTCCTTTGGGAACGGTGCAGTCGTTTGATGCCTTTATACGAGCTCCAACCCATTCCGAGGCTCTCTTGGGAACGGCTTCCAGACGGAAGTCTAGGATGACCCGCTTCGTGCCTATTTTCTTGGTTATTTCTTCCAATTGAGGAATAAGACCCTCAATCTTTTTATCTAGCTCGTGGGCTCTCTTCTCCTTTTCTTCTGGAGGTAGATCTTTCGTTAGGTTATCTATAAGCTCTTTCCGGTGGTTCTTAAGCCTATCCAGTGCGTTGTGGAAATCATAAACAGAGGAGATGGTAATGCTGAGAGATTCTAGCTCTCTTCGGATGGTTTCCGGGATATCTGTTGATGTAACTCCTCGAAGATCTCTCGTATTTCTAAAAGCAGGATGTTCTATACCTATGGGAAGTTCTCCTGGATGAGAAGGTTCTGGTGGTTCCCTTCCAAACCGTTTAATGTAGAGGTTTTTCATAATCCTTTCTATAAGTTCGGATACACCCGAGATCTGAATTCTATTGGAATAGAAGAAGCTAAAAAGGTCTTTTGCTATAAAGGGGTCGTCCGCTAGCTTCTCGAACAAGGCCTGGCCGTTTTCTAGCGAGCTGAGGGCACGTATGATATGAGCGTGTGTAGAAGGCATCTTTCTTATCATATGATAAAGGGTAGTTTTGGCCCACCAATTGTCCTTTTCGAGGGCGTACCGGATAATTGGGAGTGAAAGGAACTCGGCTCCGTCTACTAGTTCCAGAGAAGAATCTATGAGACTCTGAGCCTCCCTAATACCCTTTTTATAAGCTAAGTGAGCCAGTCTTTCTGCATTTTCTCGCAAAATATCCTTTATTAACGGTCTAAGATTCGGTTTATCATTCAAAGATAGGTTCAAGAGAAGGAGTGCTCCCTTGTTGCCTCTTTCAAAGGCGTAGTAGCTCACTAAAGGAAGAAGCACTCGAGCATATTCCTCTTTTTCCAGGTATTTGAGGAGACCAAAAGGGCTTTTTGGAGAAAATCTATCGAAAGTCCCTTTGACAGCTTCGTAAACCTCCTTCCTGACTTTAATAAGATCTAAGTCTTCGTGCTTTACACTATCATACAGGGCCCTCAAATACCACTCTGGAATACTTTCCACGATGTGCTCCACGATGATATCAGGGAGGGGCTTTAACATGGTCTCGTTGAGTCTCCTGAGAGCTTCTTGAACCTCTTTATCTTCGAGAAGGTTGTGCTCCTTCAGGGCTTTCAATACCTGGGGTGGAAGGATAAAGGCTGTCGGACCTATCCTGCCGATGAATTCCCGTCTGAGATCTTCCCACCCAATATATCTTTCTTTAAACTCTTTTTCCCTGCTTTTTGCAACCTTTTCAGAAGCCTCTGATAGCTTCTTTAGCTCTTTTGCCTTTTCCCTCGCCCATTTCTTCAGAACAGCGATGTAATTCTCTTCGAGGTCTTCCGGTGGTTCTTCTGAGGGAACAAGATAGATGGGTGGCTTTAGACGTCTTTTCAGGTCATTTTCCACCGCTTCCTTGTTTTCTCGAATGTAGTTCAGGGCTTCGAGAACGTAACGCTTTGCCTCGGCTCTGCTGTAAGGCCTTTCCAGACGCTCTATGAGTTGTGGAGGCAGCGGATGAGGAGCAGGACCATGGGTGATAGATTCCTGTGGTGAAGGAGGGGGAAAGAGGATGGGCACGATCTCCCTAGCGATGCGTTCCTTGAGCCTTCTTTTATATTCCTCGAGCTCTTCCAACGAATTCACCCGTTACGTTTAAACCCTTCAGTCGACATGCCTCTCATCACTCCTCAGTCGAGAGGCGGCTCATCATGGAACGAAAAAATTATGTCGTGAAGGGATTTAGTTGATTTCGCAACGGCATCCACTCCTTCACGAGCAAAGAGTATGGTCTTCATTCCGAGCCTGGAGGCCGGAACGAGGTCCTCCACCTTGTCGTCCACGTAGATGACACTCTTCGGGATCGCCCCGGTCCGTTCCAGGAAGATCTCATAGATCCTCGGATCGGGCTTCGCTACACCCACCTCGGCGGATATAACCACTGCATCCAGCTTCACGGTTTTCTCGATCTCTCTTATTACCTTTCTCCCCCAGAGCTCTGCCGCGTTCGTTATTATGCCTACTTTCCAGCCAAGACCCTTGAGACGAGCTAGGAGGTCGACAATATCCCTTTCCGGTTCGATCTCCTTAAGCAGCTCCTCCTCAACCCCACGAGGGACGATCCTGTTAAACTCCTCGCGGCTGATCTTACCCTCCCTATACTTGACGTATGCAGAAATGATCTCGGCCTCATCACCGTTACATCTGCCTTTACAGAGCGGGAGGAGAACGTGGTGGACGAGATGTCCTTCCTTTACGATCACACCAAAGAGGTCGAAGACGACCCACCGGTCAGCATCAGCAGCTCCGGGCATCTACCCCCTACCCCAGGGCTCATCATCCCCAAATATTAAAGGGCCGTTAAACATAATTAATACCGTGTCTATCGGGCTAAAGGGTGGTAGGATCTTGCTCCGGCCACCTCGAGAGGAGGATTTTGAGGTTATTTACCGACTTTGGAACGACCCTGAGATCTATTATCTAACTGACGATGCCTACTGGGTACCGAAGAGTAAAGAAAAGTTCAGGGAGTTCTTTAAGGAATTTCATCTGGACGGAGGAAGGCCAGGCCCTGGGAAGCAGAATGCTGTTTTCGTCATCGAGCTGGAGGGAAAGGTCATTGGGGATTGTGGGATCGATATCGATTGGAGGAAGAAAAGAGGAGATGTCTGGCTAGAGCTGCTACCGGAGTACTGGGGAAGGGGGTATGGAAAGGAAATATTAAAGATACTCGAAGATTATGCGAGGAGTCTTGGCCTAGAAAGGCTGAGAGCAATGGTGAATGGCTGGAATGAAAGAAGCAAGAAGCTGTTTGAGTCTGTAGGTTGGAAGCTTATTACAGAAATCCCAGAAAACGGTTGGTTTGAAGGTAAGTGGTGGCCTGACTACCTCTTTGAAAAGAAGCTCTGAGGGAGTTATTTCCGTGGGAACCGGGTCCTTTCCTTATTGCGTAGTTTGTGCCGAGTTTAAAGGATCTGGACCCTATTACGAGATAAGAAAGGGGAAGTACGTTGCTAGAACGGAGCGTTTCGTTCTTCAGCCTGCTATAGGAGCCCTCTGCGAAGACTACCTCATTATCTCACCTATCGAGCATAAAAAGAGCTTCTCAGAGGTTAAACAGCACGAAGAGATCGATCTCCTTCTAAGGTTCGTGAAACTAAGAAATCCTAACTTGTTTTGGCTCCTCTTGGAGCACGGCGATTCCCAGAAAACTGTGGAACATGCCCACCTTCACCTCATAGGCCTAAGGAAAGAAGATTATATGAGATACAAGGGGATGCTGCTCGGCCGCTCGAATATCATAAGAAGGGAGCGCTATGAAAAACTCGAAGAAGTCTTCAAGAGTGTATACGGAAAGCCGGAGTACTA
>WAPE01000028.1 GCA_015520865.1 Candidatus Iainarchaeum sp. | reverse complement strand
ATTTGCTAGGGCCCATGGAGTATGGTACATCAAGCGGTCAGACCGATGATGAGCCGGGATTACCCTGAGTAGGTGATGAGCGCCCCTAGCTGAGGAAAATTAAAAAGAAGGGAAAAGGATCAGCCGCATTGTCCTGCCGAGCTGCTTCCTGTTCCCTCTCCGAAGCCTGGAGACGTCTGCTGAGAGCTCAGTGTTTGGTTACACTCTGCAGGTGGGTTCTCGAAGGCTGAGCATATGGCCTCCTTCAGAGCTTCCGGCGATCTCACCACGTTTACCTTTACACCGTTTATAATGAGCGTTGGAGAACCCTGTACTCCGTACTTTGCGTTGAGGTTATCCTCCACCGGGAATGGCGGAAACCTACCGCTGATCCACGTTGCTCTATTATTCACGATCTCCCAGAGATTGTACTCTTTGTTGAGCTCTTCTACACAGGCGTTTAGCTTATTTTCATCGATGTTCAGCTCCTTTATACAGTTCTTGGATGCCTCTTCCAACTTCTTGTAGTACTCCGAAGCGCTTGTAATTCCCGAGACGTTCGTTTTGTCGAAGCAGTCTAGATACTTCAAAAGGACTTCCCTGCCGAAGAGCTTCTGGATACAGTACTGGCGGGCGTTTTCCCAGACCTCCTGGGGCCCGTGCATGGCGTAATTAACGAAGTGGAGGCTGAAGTTAATCTTGTTTCCTAGGAGGTTTAGCACAGGTATGAGGGCCTTTTCCATCTGGACTCCGTAGGGGCAGTAGCTCATTACGAAGAGTTCTACGTTTGGTTTCTTGCTCTTTGGAGGTTTGGAGAGCTCTACTTTACCGATCGGCTTCATCTCTATTCCTATGGGGAAGAAGTACTTGGCGTCCTTAGAAACGTAATATGTTACTGGTTGTGTCTTTCCCTGGGCTGAAAGAAGAAGGTTCACCTCGTAAACAGTGCCGAGATCCTTTACTCCAACAACCTTTGCTTCTATCGGCAAGCCCCTCGCGGCGAAGTAGTTTTTGAGCCAGGTTGTAAGTTTATTTGCTGCTACGTTTGGAGCAACGTACGCAGTTCCCTTGCCTCCGTTGTTCTGTACGAGGACAATAGCTCCGGCTATGATGAGGATCGCCACAATGGCGAGGACACCTAATAGTGGTCCGTTGTAGCTCTTTGCTACAGGTTTCTTTTCTTTTTTGATTTCGCGGCTTTCCTTCTTGACTTCCTTCTCTTGCTTCTCCTTCTTTTCGGGTGCCCCTTCCTCCTTGGGCACCTCCTTTTTCTTCCTTCTCACAAGCGTCCCTCCTTTAATTCTCTTGGCTTTCTCTACTATCTACGTGGAAAAGGTTTATGAGGGTAAGGCGTACTGTCCCGTCTGCGGCAAAAATACCCTCAACGTAACGCTGTATAGGTATCACTTACCCGCTGAAGGGCCCGTTATTCTCTTTGTTGGCCGATGTGAAAACTGTGGAAGTCGCGTTGTGGACGTAATTCCCTTAGAACTCGGAAAAGAAGTAGAGATCACCTACGACCTTGATGAGAACACACTTAGAAAGATCATCTTTCTTCCCGGAGACACAGAGATTGAGATACCCGAGCTAGGCGCTGAGCTCGTCCTAACCCCTGCCTTCAAGGGGAGGATCACGACTGTAGAGGGTGTCTTAAGGATGATCCAGGAGAGTAGTCCCGAAGAGCTCAAGAAAGAGATCGATGAGATCATCGAAGGAAGGAGAAAGGCAAAGCTTATCATCAGAAACAAGAGTGGCCTTCTTAAGGAGATAAATATTTAACTCCTCGCTGAACCGTGTCGTACCTTCACCGCCACGTGGGATTCAAACTCTTCTATCTCCCTCGGAGAAAGCACGAGTTTCCCAACGGCTAGAACGGTATCCTCCGCGTCTACGACGATGACCTCTTGGTTTGGTCGAAGATCAGGGTCGACGTCTAGGACGAACTTCGTGAATACGGACTTCCCCTCCGATACGGGACCCCTTGCAACATCGTCTACTACGATCCTACCCTTTGGAAACGGTAGGCGCTCCTTGAGGAGCTTCGCCCCCTCTATCGACGGCAAAAACAGCCCGTCGTTGGGCCGGACGCTACCTATGAACGTTCCTTCGTAGTAGACCTTCCTTGCCCTCCCCTTCCGGGCTTCGACCTTCATCTTTTCCCTCTCGAGCTCAACGCCCCATTGATAGGCTATGATATCTCTCGCCTGATCTACTGGATCGAAGCGTGGAAGGATTTCCTCTTCTGAGGTCGAGAAAACCGTCTGACCAAAGGGATAGGTAAAATACAGCGTCTTCGGTAAGTTCCCGTATATGGGATGCTCGATAGTTTCGCGGTTCTTCAGTGATTCTAGCCTTTCCAAAGCTCTCCTTGCCTCCGGTCTAAACCGAAACTCTTCTCCCACGACGAAAAGACCGTGCTTCTTGGAGAATGGTGTGAACTCCTCCAGAAACCTCCAGTTTTTCTCCAAAAGGTACCGGTATGCTTCGTAAAGGCCTGGGTGGCTCCGAACCCTTTCCTGAACGTATTCAAAGAGGTACTCTCCTCGGAGGGCCTCCCGAATCGCTCTTATTTCTTCGATCATCATCCAGAGGTTGTGCCTTGCTATGATCCTTATTCGATCGCTTTTCTCCATCTCGAGGAGCTCTTTTGCTGTGTATCCTTTCAAAAATGGAGAATAGGGGAGCTCCTCGAGATCTTGTAACCTTTCCGTCCCCCAAGGGAACATAACCCTGTCGTCCTTGGCGTAAAGAGCGTAGGATGCCGAGTCAAATGTGTCTATACCGAGGAGGACGAGGAGGGAGAAGGCTGCAGGGTGACCGATGCCCCATCCATGAACGGGGCGGCTCCTGGGCAGGATCGAAAGCGCCGTTACGATGAAGCCGATGTACGGCTTGAACTTCCATCTCATAGCCCCCGGAGCCAATCCCCCCACTGCGTAGTAGGGAAAGGAAAGGCTTCGGAGGCTTTCTGCAGCCGTTTTAACGATATCCAAGTGGACGGATCCCTGGACGGTTGCCATCCACGAGACTTCTTCCGAGCCGAGCTCGGCACAAACTTCTGCATTGATCAAAGTGTTCTTCACTGCCTCTGCGGCCTCTTCGTAGGAAGCCTCAGGGGGAACGATCGTATCGTGGAAGGTGCCAATATCCGGTCTTATCTTGTTCTGAAACTCGATGATCTCCTCGTTTGTGACTTCTAGCTTCCCGTACATCCACATCTGATAGGCCCCCGAGTCCATCATTACCACGCCGTCGAAGTTCAGGAGTCCGTGGATCCCTTTTTCTTCAGCCTCCCTCGAAAGCCTAGAATCCCTCCAGATGATGTAGGCGTTGGTTATGATCTCGTTCCAATGAAACTCTTTCCTTATCTCTTCTGGCGTTATGAGCGGGAGGTGTGGATTGTATACGGGGAAGAATGTAGGGGTGATCATCTTCCTTCCGCTGTTTAGTTTGACCTCGAGAAGCCTGCCGGCTCCATCCCTTCCCCTTACCTTCAGCTCCATGGGATCACCTGAACCTTAGGAAGGCTCCTATACCTCCAAAACCCTTTTTCAGCTTTATTCCTTCCTCCGTCTCTGGAGAGACGAAGATGATCCTTGCGTCGGTATCTTCGGCCATCCTTATAATCTCTTCGACGGCGTCCTCTACCGATTCTAGCCTCATCTCGGAGCCACAAACTGGGCACTTGGGCTTCATCTTCTCGAGCTTTTCTCTGGAGAGATCAACGATTTCTAACCTGTTTCCACAGTTATCACAGACGAAGGTTCCCTTCCAGGCTTCAAGATCTTCCGAAATAAGCAGTTCTTCAACCTTTCCCATCTTGAGGTCTTCATATACCTGTTTTACTCCGTAGGATACAAGTCCACCCTTTACGGCTTCCCCTATGAACCGGTCGACCTCCCTCTTCTGTACCATGATTTCGGCGTCCTTCAGGATGTCCTTGGCGGCCTCCATTGCTTCTCTGATCCCGTACTCATCTGTGTAGCCTGTATCGACGACGCCGATGATCTTTTTCTTGAGCTCGTTGGGTATGTAATCCTTGTTGAGGAACTCGTTCTTGTGGGGGCCCGGCCCACCGAATATGATGCCCTTTAAGTCCTCCCGTATGTCCCAGAAGGCCTTTTTGATGAGCTCCGCCACCTTCTTATGGTACTCGTGTTCTGCCTGCTCTATGAGCCTTTCGAACCTTCTAGCAGACTGACCACCTTTATGGTGCTTTCCTGGCGCCAGACTCCTCACCCTCCCAACGATCTCGTAGGTGTTTCCCTTGACTAGGGCTATCGTTGCTTCCTTTCCGTCCATAACAACGATGCCATAGACATCAGAGGGTTTTACCATTTGCTTGAGGGGTTCTAGGTAGAAAGTAGAGTCACACCGATAGATCTTTGGGGCTGGGAAGGGCGGAACAACCGCCCAGAGCTGGATATCGGACCTGCCAGGATCTTGGGATATGTTTCCACAGAATATAACGAGTCCCGTTTCGGGAATTCGATAATCAATGGATTTTAGATAGACCATGATCTTTTGGAGGGCCGCTTGGACGTTCTTGCGGGTCTGTTTACTTTTAATGTTTCCAGCCTTGGAGTACTCGTCCGTAAGCATGGAAGAAAGCTCTCCCCTGGGGTATCCAGGGGGGATATAGAGCGAAATAAGTTGGGTACCTGTGCCTCGAATCTTCTCCAACTCCCTTATGAGTCGCTTGAGCTTGTGGGGATCCTCCTTCATGGCAATACCTTTTAACATCAAAAAGGCTTTTTAATCCCATGAAAGTGGTCATCTCCCTCGGAGGTTCGGTCATCGGTTTTCCACCCAACACCCCATGGCTCAAGGAGTTCCGATCTTTCGTGGAGGAGTTTAAAGGCGATATTAAGGCCATAGTGGTGGGCGGAGGCCCCCTTGCTAGGGAGATGATAGGGGTAGCAAAGGAGTTTGGCGTTAGCAAGGACATCCTCGACAAGATAGGTGTCCAAGCAACCTTGTTAAACGCGTGGATCGTGAGATCGGCCCTTAACGGGCTTGTAGTAGAGTACCCGATGGAAGCGTACTTTTTGAGCCTTTCTTTACCCTCAGAAGGCAAGATTCCAGTCTATGGCGGTTCACCTTTGCCCGGATTAACAACGGACTTTATTGCGGCTGTTTTAGCTGAGCATTACCGGGTATCCTTCCTCAATATTACCCGAGTCGGTGGCATCTACGATAAGGATCCAGAGAGGTACCCCGACGCAAAGCTCATCCCTCGAACCACCTATAGAGAGGTCGAGGATCTTGTCCTCTCTTCCGACAAACGAGAGCCTGGCACTAACTTCCCCATCGATATAGCGGCGTTCAACATACTTCGCCGTTCAAGGATCCGCACCTACGTCGTAGGTCCCGATATAGAGAACCTTAGGAACCTCCTTAGCGGAAAAGAATGGGTAGGAACAGAGATAGTGCCGTGAAGGACAGTTGGATCGCCCCGATATACGGCAACGCCGGTAGCGGTCGGTTGAAGAGCCTCAAGAAGCGGAAAGTTATGTATACTCCTGCTACTGCCATGAACGTGGCGAGTATGGCAGAAAAGGGATTGTATGGCAGGAGCGATGTGGCAAAAAGCATCGGCAGAACGAGATCACCCCCTCCAAGGGCTACTAGGTCACCTCTTCCAATACCTTTCTCGATGGATTTGGCTAACTTTACCATATGGCCCGTGAGGAAGACTGAAGCGAAGTCGTAGAGGATCATGAGGACGTAGAGGATCAAGGCGACAACGGGTGATAAGGAGGCTCCCAAGAGCCCAGAGGAAACACCTGCTATGATCGCCACGGAGGTGTTTCTAAAGATCCTGTTCTCGGGAAACAAGAGCCTTCCTAGGGTTAGAAACCCGGCCCAGGCGATACCGGCGAAGTCGCTAATGATTGAAAAGAGGAACAAGGCTGTTATAAACAGGAAAAAGAGCTCGAAGAAGAAGACGATGAGCTGTACCCTTTCCCTGAGGAGGTAAATGAGGAATAGAAAGAGGGCCGTGAAAAGAACAATGTAGAGGAAGAATAGGTATGCAGTTGTCACGTTTTTACCGCCCTGGACTGCCACCGTGCCTGTTTGAAACGACCATACTGCTACAAAGAGCGCTATCAACGCCGCCAACGTGTAGAACGCCAGTACCTCGCTTTCCTTTCCTTTGAAGAGAATCACGCTAGAACCACCCGTCTTCCTTCAATCTTCAGGCGGGAAATGGGATATCGTACCCTTGTTCTTCTTCTTTCTACCACAATGAAGCCAGCCTCTGGATCAACCTTCTTTATCTTGCCAAGTTTTATACCAAGACGGTCATAGAGGACCGATCCAACGATGTTCTTGGAGAAGAGCGGCGCCTTCCTGAAGAGCTTTCCAACCTCGACCGCTATGTAGTATCCGACCACTGCAACAACCACACTTACCGCTACCTCTGCAACTGAGCCGTGACCTTCCAAGAAGTTTAACAAGACGTCTCCAACGAGCCAGAGAACGAATATTATGCCTCCAAACAGTACGTAGTCCCCTATCTTGTAGGATTCTCTTCGAACAACAGCTTCAACCGCTTTTCCTATGAGAAAGATGTAGAGCGAGACTGCCAGTATAACGCCTTCCATACGTAGGGACTCGTAAAGGGCTAGGGATGGGTTAGGAAGTGCTAAAAACGTCTGTAGGGCTATGTAGCTTCCTCCGATTAATACAGCCAAAGAGAAGATGTGGAAGGGGAAGGAAACAGACTTGGGATTGAATCGCAGATAACCCTTCAGGGTTCCTAGGAGGGGTTCCTCTAGACCAAAGCCCTTGATAACGAGGTAGATGCCTAGAAGTCCTGCGATAATCCTCCAGGCGTTCTCAGCTAAGAAGAACCAGAGCAGGAGGAGCAGTCCCGGAAGACCAAGGAAGAACCTCGCAAATGTAGGATCTTCGATAGCCGTTTTTAGTGTATAGAAAGCGCTTTCTAGCTGTTTTGCCTGTTTTACGGTGACGGTCACCTTGGAGACAATGGGAGCAAAGGAGGAAACGATGGGAAGGACTTGATCGTCCTCGGCCCCATCGCTAACGAAAACGATACCATCGTATTTACCCTTGGAAAAGAGCTCCTCAAGCTCCTTCTTAATCTTCATATCGGCCAGTATTCCTACCTTTGGATCGCCCGCAACAACGGCGACCTCGGCAGCCTCACCGGAGGATACCAGCTCGTCATATGCCTTAACAGCGGCGAACAAAGTGTTTCCATCTGAATCTTCTGGATCGGAGAGGAGAAGTAGCTCCGCTGCCTTGAGAACGTTTTCTCTTCCAACTATGGGTGTTTCTAACCCCGCCTTCACACCTACGTCGTTATCCCTGTCGACTACGAGGACGAGAACGGCCACGTTAATAAATGGGTCCGTACTAAATATAACTTCGTGAGGGATATCATCGTTTTTCTTCTCATCGTCGGACTGGGTATACTGCTCCTCGCACTCCTTGCCTATGCCGTCGTTGTGAAGAGTGTCGTTCTAGGAATCCTCGCCATCCTCGTTGCGGGCTTTCTCTTCCTTGTCTGGTCCACTGATATGCTCCTTCGGCTGAAAGAGTACCAAAGGGCTGTGATCTTTCGGTTTGGTAAGTTTGTAGGTGTTCGCGGCCCCGGATGGATCATCATTCTACCCTACATCGAAGCTTACAAGATCGTCGATCTCCGCGTCCAGACCCTCGACGTGCCGAAACAGGAGGTCATCACGAAGGACAACATCGTCATAACCATCGACGCGGTCGTCTATCTGAGGGTTGTGGATCCCGTTAAGGCCGTTCTCAACGTTGATGACTATAAAAGAGCCTCCCAGCTCTTCGTTCAGGCCATGATTCGTGACCTCATCGGTACGATGACCCTCGATGAGGTGATTGGAAACATAGAGGAGCTCAACGAGAAGCTCAAAACAGAGCTTTCCAAGATTGCCAAGGAGTGGGGCGTAGAGATTGAATCTGTCCAGATAAAAGACATCGAGATACCTCCAGCCGTCAAGGAGGCCATGCATGAAATGATGATTGCGGAAAAGGAAAAGAAGGCCAGAACGTGGAGGGCAGAGGCCAAGAAGATCGAGCTGGAGGCCATAAAGGATGCTACAAAGGATATGAACGAAAGAGTCCTTCTCTACTTCTACCTCGAGGCCCTAAAGAAGCTCGCGGAGGGCCGTGCAACGAAGATAATATATCCCCTCGACCTGTCTACGCTGGCTCAAGCCATTTCCAAGCAGATCGGTGGGGTTGTACCTGCTGATAAGATCGAGAACGATCTAAAGAAGTACGAGGATGTCATAAAGAAGCTCCTTTCCTCTAAATGAAGCCGCTTTCCATCATCGCACCAAGGAGAATAAATCCTATACCGAGAAGGAAGTAGAGCACGACGTCCCTCAACAGTCTTCTATTCCATCCCTCTTGAATGATTGCCACACCGATGAGGATACCCGTAATACCGCCTGTAAAGTATCCTAGGAACTCCAAGGTACTGTGGGGAAGGATGGAAAGGGCTGCACCTGCCGCCAATAACGGACTCTTCGTCATCTTCTCGTATATTAATGTGGCAATGATGGATGCGTTCCAATTCAGCAGTAGCATCCCTCCTGTACCGTAGAGGAAGGAGAGGAAGATTGCTATGATGTAAACCCTGAGGTTGTTTGTCAAGATCGTCCAAAAGGCTGCCTCCTTTGTTGCCATTCCGCTGAGTTCTGCCCTTACGCCTTCTATCATCCTCAGTTCGCGGACCTGCTCCTGCATGAGGATGTACTTCTCGGGGGAGGGTATGAGGAGGTAGGAGAGCTGAAACCCTAGGAGGGCTCCCAGCATGTAGGAAAAGTAGAGGATGAAGAGCCAGGATTGGGCAACGAGGACGAGGTGCGGATACTCGTCTATGAGTTCTGCAGCCAATGTTATCGCTCTAAATAGGATCGGAGCCACCGCCACCGTTGTTAGGAGTATAAAGGCTACACTGGCGTGGTTCGGGAAAAGAATTAGAGCTATGACAGCAGAAAGTAGCGTGTAAAATGCTCCAGCCACGAAAAAGACGAGGGGGGAGAAGATGCGCCTTCTATCGGTCACAAAGTATTCCAGCACGTTATAATCACGGGGTTTCATTTTTAAAAAGAGGGAAGCAAACCTCTATCGATGAAGAGCGAAGACTACGTAAAGGGCCGTCTAGAAGGTCTTTTCCAGCTCGTTTCACTTCTCAAGGAAGTAGTAACGGAGGAAGACGCCAAGACGACCATCGTTCAGAAACTTGTGGACCACATCTATACGGAGATCGAGGAAATCCTTGATTACCTCGGAGAAGACGTTCATCCGTCTGTGAAGGAAAAGCTTTCTACGGCGAAGCAGGCCACTGACGTCAAGGAAAAGGTTACGGCTTCCTACGACGTCCTCTCAGAGCTTATTCAGAAGAAATCGGAGGGATGAAGAATGAAAACCCCTGGCGATAAGATATGTGAGGTAGAGGAGTATCTAGCCGGAAGGGGCGCCTACGTAGATGAAGACGGAGGCGTTTATGCCAAGATAATGGGAAATCCTTCCTTCAACCAGACCGAGAGAACCGTCAGCATCGTTCCCCCACCGAGAAAGAAGATACCTGGCATAAATGTTGTCGGATCCATCGTTTATGGTAGAATATTCCAGGTTTTGAATAAGCTGGCCCTTGTTCAGCTCTATCCCTATCAAACGGCTCGCTTTAGACTCGTTCCTCCCGGCACGATTGGAGCCATATATATCGCCGACGTCAGGAAGGAGTTTGTTGAGGATTTAAGAAATGAGTTTGACGTCGGCGATTGGATACGGGCCAAGATAAAGAAGGTAGTAAAGAAGTTTTACCCCCAGCTTACGACCGTGGGAAAGGAGCTCGGAGTAATTAAAGCCTACTGCCCCTACGACAGAACACCCCTCGTTAGAAGGGGAGCGGAGCTCTACTGCCCCAAGTGCAAGCGGAGGTTTAAAAGAAAGATCGCCATCGATTATGGTGATCCAAAGCTTCCGAGGTGAAGGAGATGAAGGTGGAGGTCATAAAGGAAGGAGACAACGAAATGGAGCTATCCCTTGATAACCTGACAATTGCTTCGCTGCTTTCCAAATACCTCAACGAAGACCCACGGGTTGAATTTGCCGCCTTCAGGGAGGAGCACCCTCTAAAAGATGATGTGCGGCTGTTCTTCCGCGTAAAGGAAGGAAACCCTAAAGAGGTTCTTAAGGAGATCGTCACGAGGGCCATAGCCGACGTAAAGGAACTTAGGGAAGCTCTCCTCTCTTCATTAT
>WAPE01000027.1 GCA_015520865.1 Candidatus Iainarchaeum sp. | reverse complement strand
TCGAATCCCACCCCCGGCGCTCTTATTTGTTAGGCGCTAGTTCGTTAATCACAATCCTATTTTCCTCCGGAACTAGCCCCTTATACTTCTCTATACTTCTCACAATCTCTCTTCTTATATCTTCCATCAGCGAATCCATGAACCTCCACACATCTTCTCCTTCGAACCAGAACAGATCCAAAAGATCCAGGACCGTGGGATTTCTTTCCAATATCTTCCGTTTCTTCTGCTCTATGTATTCGTTCCTTTCAAACCTCAGGTTTGCTCCCTCAATTTCTTTATTTGGTTCAACATGCTCCGAAGCAAGATTCACAAAGAACTCGTAATCCTTCTCCCAGAGTAAAAGGGTATATCGGGGTCCGCCGTTCTTCCAGACGTTTGCTGGTTGACGGATAAGCTCTACTTCAAACCACCCTTCTTTCTCAAACCTCCTGAACCACTCCAGGAAATCATCCAAGCTCCAGTCCACTGCAATATCTGCATCCCTAGGCAACCTCGGAAGACCTTCAACCATCATCGCCGCCATGCTTCCGTAGATAACTCCGTTCACTCGTTTTGCTACTTCCTTTGCTATCTTCCATCTTCGTAGAGCTTCATCGCGGAGCTCTGAGTCGAGGACGTTGGTAAGCTTCGCAGTTTAAATAACAATGAGCAATTGTTATAACATGACAACAACCGCAACTACGGAGGAAATCGTTCGTACACTTAGGGAGATCAGCACAAGGTTGCGCATCATAGAGGAGGCGCTGGGCATTGCCTATGACGATGAAGGAATAATCGATCCCGATGTGGTAAAGGAGCTAAAGAAGCGTGCTGAAGAAGGTGGTTTTATTTCAGAGGAAGAGTTCTTGCTCATATTCTCCTCCTGAGCTTCTTATAGAAGTCTTCTCGTTTACCAACCATCAAAATAACTATTTTCTTCTCAGACCAGAGGGGGACAAACGCAATTCTATAACCAGATAATTTCACTCGGAGAATCCTGTATCCCTTGATCTTTATGCCAGTGAGAACCGCTATATCGAGATTGACGTTAGGGAAGTTTTGAAGTTCATTTATTGCTTCTCGGATGTGTTCTCTTATTTTCTTAGGGAGTCTCTCGAGTTCTTTCTTTGCTTTGGGGTGGAAAATAATTTCCCACATTTCAATCGCTGAGCTCCTTTTCTATTTCTCTCCAGTTAACAGGCTTTTCTTTCCCTGACAGGATGTCATCCAAACGCCTCTTCAGTTCTGCCGCTTCCTCGGGAGAAACTTCCTCTTTGGGAAAGATTAAATCAACAAATGTATTGAATACCTCTTCCAGGTTGGAGACCTTTGTTTCGAGCTCTTGAACCTTTCTCTCCAGGCCAGTAGTATAGGTCATGTTACTATCTTGTCAGCTTCTTGTATTAAATGGCATCGCCATGCTAATGGAAAACACGACAATAGCACCCAAGCCTAAAAGGTGCACGGAGCGATGGGTTAAACAAACCTCAAAAACTCCTCCGAATCAACTTTAGCTAACTCAAGCACACCCTTCAACGTTCCAACAGCTAACTCGTCATGGAGCGGAACTACAGTAACAATCTTCTTGCCCTCTTCAAACTTGACCAAAACCACATGGCTTCCCTTCTGTCTAGAGACCTTAAACCCGAACTTGTTGCAGAGGATCTTGATAACTTCTTTACCCGACAGGCTGCGAGGCAATTTCGACTGTGCCATAGAATATCCCACTCCTCAGAATACGTATGTACTCCTCTTTTTTTCGGGAAATTCTTCGAAGTAAAGCTCAAGGGCTTCCTGTAGGTTCTTCATGGCTTCCTCTGGTGTTTTGCCCTGCGTGGTTACGCCCGTATAAACATCCTTGATTACGTAGACGTTGCCCTCTTTCCAAAGGACAGCCTGGACTTTTATGGTCATATTATTATCTTGCAAGGTTCTTGTATTAAAACTAAAACTAAATGCTTGAAAGAAGGATCTATGGTGAATACCAGCACACGGAGGAGGTCGCTAGTTCTAATCTCACCCACGACGCATTCTTGGCTCTTGGGGCGCCGGTTATCTTCGACAAAATTTTTGCAGTCAGGCCGCATATTAATCAACTCCGAACAGGTTGGTCTTGCTAGGGGTACCTGTAAACAGATTTCTCTCCTTCTTACAGTGTGGCGGACCTCTATGAGGTAAGCGTTAAACTTGAGCGCATATTTGAAAACCCGTTTGTTAAAATCTTCCTCAAGGGTTTTACAAAGAAAAAGCGCCTTGATAGAGCTCTAGAAATCTTCCTTGACGGCGATAAACCATCGAATCTCCTCGAATGGATAGATTCTAAGATCATTGGGTTTGCACTTCTCCAAGGAGCAAAAGTTTTTGGAGGAACAAAGGAGGATCTCGTACGCCTTTTCTCCGATCCTTACTATAGGCGCGGCCTCGTTACTGTTATTCGTTCTATCGCTGAATATGGTGTAACGAGGCCGCAGAAGCTCGTAGCTCCATTTTTGGTTGTTTGGAACATCACGAAGCGCTGTAACTTGCGATGTCAGCACTGTTATGCCAATGCAAGTCCGCAGGGAGCCCCTGACGAGCTTACAACCGAACAGCGGTTGGAGGTCATCGATCAGCTCGATGAAGCGGGTGTGGTATCCATCGCCTTTTCGGGCGGAGAACCC
Source organism: Candidatus Iainarchaeum sp. (assembly GCA_015520865.1). Classification (GTDB taxonomy): domain Archaea; phylum Iainarchaeota; class Iainarchaeia; order JAADDC01; family JAADDC01; genus WANZ01. The sequence continues at coordinate 537 of WAPE01000027.1, read as the reverse complement.
CTCCTAACGCCGGACATCTACAAGATCCTTAAGCACACTTCCGATACAGGGATGCAGGTAAGTATAGCTACCAATGGAACGTTGCTCACTCCGACTGTTGCTAGGAAATTAAAGGAGGTGGGCGTCGACTACGTAGAGGTAAGCATCGATTCTCCCGATCCGAAAGAGCACGATAAGTTCAGAGGAGTTCCTGGGGCCTGGGAGAGGGCGATTCAGGGGATCAAAAATGCAAAAGAGGCTGGGCTCTCCACCGGAATGGCCTTTACGGTAACGAAGCTTAATCTTCACCAAGTTCCAGACATAATAAGGCTTGCGAAAAAGGTCGGCGTTGATATGCTCGTCTTCTTCAATTTCGTGCCTGTTGGAAGGGGTGAAGCGATCCGACAGCTTGATCTAACGGCGGAAGAACGAGAGGAGTTTCTGCGGTACATCTATGATGCCCAAGAAAAGGAAGGGATTACGATTATGTCCACCGCGCCAGCGTTTGCCAGGGTTAGCGTACAAAAGGTTTTGGAGAAGGAAGGAAAACACATATCG
>WAPE01000026.1 GCA_015520865.1 Candidatus Iainarchaeum sp. | reverse complement strand
TCTTCGTCTTTCTTCTCTCCTCAAAGGCTTCCCTCACCGTTTTCGCTATCTGGCTTCCCCTAACGACCTTTTCTACGAGCTCCTCGACGAACTCCTCTTCTTCTAACCGTTTCAGAACCCTCTCTACGAGGGGCCGATAGTGGAGGTATGCTAGGTGCGCCGCTGCAAGGGCGTCTCGAGCGTGGTCGTCTACCTTTACACCGTAGAGCTTCATTATTCGATCCTTTTCCTTTTCCGGGATCTCCTTCGGAGGCGAAAACACGAGGGCTCCAAGTTGACGAGCCAGCCGTTCCACCTTTCCAGGAACCCTTGGAACATCGGTCGCCAGGACGACGGGCTTTCCGTGGGAAAGGATTATCTTTTCTATCTCTTCATCTGAAAGGCCCCTCTGGGAATGAAGAAATAGGAGTTTGTTGGAAAAAGAAAGGATGGCTATGCCTACTGTTGTTCCTGGATCGATCCCTACGATCAGGCGCTTCATTCAGTCCTCCCTGCAAGGTAGAGGATCGCTTGAATGAAGATATCCCTCGTTATCCACGGATCATAGTTGAAGTGGATTACCTTTGTTCCGAGGATACCGCTCGTTACCGTGATGCCTGGGTAAACCGCCGTTGGGTTGTCGATACCCCCTTCGTAGATGTCTGCTATGTCTACGCCATTCTTGCTGAGCTGAAGCTGCTTGATGGCTCTAACGCCATCTCCGAGGTCCACCTCCTCGAATCCCCTCATAATGGGGTGTTCCGGATCGATTGTGTAGAGGTCTGCCTTCTGGGCCGTCTCTGGCTGACAGGATGCCTCATCGCTACAGTCGACAGGCATGAAGTCCTTAAGTTCTAGCCAGCCTACCCATATCTCAGCATTGGGATTGCAATTTACGCCTAGCACGTCGCACTGGGGGACGTAGGTCCCAGAGTTAAGCACGACGATCATCTTTCCTCCTGCCTTGAGGTACTTGGCTACTTCTCTTCTCTGTATAAGGGAAAGCACGGGCTTGTCCTTTACCTCATAGAGTATAACGACATCTGCGTCGGCAAGCTGTTGTGCGTAGATCCTCTTATTGGGTGAAAGGCTCAGTACGCGGACCTTTATCTTGTAGTAGGAAGCCTCCTTCTGGAGCACCTTCAGAGTGTTCTGGATGGAGGTTGCTGTTGGATCGTCCGTCAGTAGCAGAACGTTCACGGGCTGGTTAAACATTGGTAGGAAACCAAGGTTGATGAAACCTAGCTTTACGGCGAAAATCAGCGCTAAGATGACGAGCAGTGCTACGGGGAGAGCTGCTTCCATATAAGCAGTTTTCTTCTTCTTTGCTTCCTCCTGGGCGGCTGCCATAGCGAGCGCCGCCATGAGTGCAGCATCATCGGAACCTCCACCACCCTGCTGGGGAGCGCCACCACCGTACATCGATTTCACCCATTATAACATTTCTTCCTACTATTTAAATGGCTATGTTACTACCTTACAGAGATTATAGTATATGAGCATGTGTTGTTCGCCTGCCTCTTCCGGTGGATATGCCAGATAAACGATCCGGTACCCGATCCTAACTATGGCAGGGAAGGGTGGTTTTACCCCATCTATCGTATTGGTATCGGATATAACTGCAGCGACAGTTTGAGGTCCGAATACGGACGAACCTACGATCTCCGTCGCCGCAAACTTCGTTTTGAGATCCAAAGACCTCGGCAGGCCGTCGGTCATCATATCTTCATTGAAGTAGACATCACCGCTGAATTCGTTCTCTAAACCGCCGTTTCCGACGTACTTAAGCCCTAACACGTAAGTTCCGAACCTGATAACTGTTCCGTCTTCTTTCTTCCTATCCCAAGGGTTTACAATTCCTTCCCTGTTCTTTTCGCCGAGATCCTTCCACGTTAGATATTCATCTGGGTTCGGAGCCTCTGTTCCGGCGTCTCCGATCATTACTAGCTTTCCACCACCTGCTACGAAGTCCCAGAGGGTTGAGAGTTGTTCGGCCGAAAGCCGTTTAGCGTGTTCAACGATAACAACGTCGTAAGCTTGAAGGTTTCCGAGAGAAACTGTGTCGACGTTTTGTTTTACGATGTGATAGCCACAAACCTTTCTTATGTAGTTTACCGTTATATCTGGGTCTCCAAGTCCGGAATCACCGTAGAGAAGGATTATGTTGGGATAAACCCTTCCGTAAATTGCTGTGTTGAGCTGTTTGTAAATGCTACACCAGTGGGGAAGGAAGGAACAGTGGACGTAGCCGTACCTCGTTGCTAGATAGAGAATAGCGACGAGGGAGATAAGAAGAATGGCTCCGTTGACGAGATCCTTGATCTGCACCACAAAGATTTATATTCAACTTCGATTAAAATTATTACGTATGGTTAAGCTCCGAAAGGTTAAGACGGAATCGCCGGCAACTACCTTGGGTATCCTTGCGTTCCAGCTGGACACGGGAGCCCCCAAGATACGACCCCACGACGTTTTCATCGTCCTGGGGATCTTCGTCCTCATAGAGATAGCACTCCTGGTGTTCTTCCCGTTCTAGAAGACACATGGAGATAGACGCAACAAGTCACACATCGCTACGACCAGCTCAATACTTGTATCTTTGGTTGGTGGTGTTTATATTTTTGGGTTGGGAGAAGGATCGTCGAGTTTCACGGTTATTTTACGTATTCTACGTTTTCGAGGTTCTCGAATGCCTCATCTCCTGTTAGGAACGGTATGCCTAGTTTACAGGCAAGGGTGTAGCCTAGGGCGTCTATTAAGGATACGTTCGCTCCCTTTTTCTTCTGTTCTAGCTTGAATTTTGCAGCGTCTGTGTAGTCTTCGTCTGTTGGGTGTACTATGATGAGTTCTTTTCGCACTTTTTCGAGTATTTCTCTTGCTTTTCCCTCGTTGTAGTCTCGTGTTAGTGCGTAGGCGAGTTCTAGGAGGTTGAATTCGCTTGTGATTAGGGTTTTGTATGGTTTGTAGTTTGGGTTTCCCCTGAGTATTTCTATGAGTGCGTAGGTGTCGGCGTAGTGCACTTTATTCTTCCTCCTCTCTCAGTTCGTCCTTGAGCTTCTGGGGATCTATCTTCCAATCCTGTAGTATTCCATAAATGGTTAGTTCTCTCTTCTCGCCGGGGAGGAGCCTGCGGAGGTTTTCCGGCGATGCTTCGATGACTAGTTTCTTAGACTCAACCATCGCGGTCTCCATTGTATTGTTTATGGTTTGCTAGTGTTTATATCTAGTCTCTGTATTTCTCCTTCATCCTCTCCCTTACCTCTTCTATTGACTTTCCTTCTAGTAGCATTTCTACTCCCTCGGTGTCGATCGCGGTGTAGTGTTTGTATCCTGTTTTCACCGATAATTCTAGTATTTTCTTGTCCCCGGTCCATAGTGGTATCTCGAGGTGCATGGC
>WAPE01000025.1 GCA_015520865.1 Candidatus Iainarchaeum sp. | reverse complement strand
GAACGCACCAGCTATAACCCTCTGAGGTGAAAGGAATGAACCCCATGAGACAGATCAGGATCGAAAAGGTGACGCTTAACATCGGTGTAGGAGAACCCGGAGAAAAGTTAGAGAAGGCAGAAGAAGTCATCCGACGCATCCTTTCCCTTGTAGGAATTGATCAGAAGCCTGTTCGAACGAAGGCGAAGGTAAGGGTCCAGAGATGGGGCATAAGGCCAGGTCTCCCCATAGGAGTGAAGGTAACGGTGCGAGGAAAGAAGGCCTACGAGCTGTTGGACCTCCTTCTCAACGCCGTTGATAGAAAAATCCCTGAACGCTCCTTTGATCCTCTCGGAAACTTCTCCTTCGGCATAAGGGAGTACATTGACATACCTGGCATGAAGTACGATCCTTCCATCGGAATCTACGGTATGGATGTCACGGTCACCCTTGAAAGACCAGGATATAGGGTGAAGAGACGGAAGAGGAGAAAGGCAAAGGTCGGAAAGAGGCACCTCATCACGAAGGATGAGGCGATAGAGTTCGTTAAAGAAACTTTCGGTGTGGAGGTTGTGTAATATGGGGAAGAAGAGACCTCGGGCGAGGCACGGAAAGAACGTCAAGTGTCAGAGGTGTGGTAGAGCACAGGCTGTCATAAGGAAGTACGGCCTCATGCTATGCAGGCAGTGCTTTAAACTCGTAGCCGAGGAATTAGGATTCCACAACTACTACTGAGGTGGAGAAGATGGTAAGACTGGACCCTCTGGCCGATGCACTGTCGGCAATAAACAACGCTGAAAAGGTCGGAAAGAGGGAGATAACAGTATATCCAGCGTCAAAGCTGCTCCTGAGGGTACTAGAAATCTTCCAGAAGCACGGCTACATCGAGGAGTTCGAGTTCATAGACGACGGAAGGGAGGGAATGGTGAGGATAAAGCTAGCGGGCAGAATCGTCAAGACGGGAGCCATAAAGCCCCGGTTCCCTGTAGGAAAGGATGAGTGGACAAAATGGGAGCAGAGGTACCTTCCAGCCCGAGGTATTGGACTACTCATCGTGTCAACACCAGAGGGTTTGATGACGAACGAAGAAGCGAAGCAAAAGGGTATTGGAGGAAGGCTCATAGCCTACGTCTACTGAGGAGGATACCATGTTTAGGGTTCAGTGGAAGGTAGAGATCCCCGAAGGGGTTTCCGTCACGGTAGAGGGAACGAAGGTAAAGATCTCTGGACCCCTAGGAACCCTAGAAAGAGACTTTAGCAAGACACCCGGTGTAGAGATCGTAGTAGAAGGAAATACCGTCGTCGTAAAGGCGAAAACAAAGAGAAGAAAGCACAGGGCAAACGCCGGAACAATCGCAGCCCACATAATGAATATGATAAAGGGTGTTCAGAAGCCCTGGAAGTATTTACTCCGTATCGTTTACGCTCACTTCCCCATGAAAGTGGAGGTAAAGGGTGATAAGGTCATAATCACGAACCTCAGGGGTGCAAAGACCCCCGTTGAGGTTCCCATCGTCCCCGGAACAAAGGTTGAAGTGAAGGGGAAGGACATCATCGTCACATCCATCGATAAGGAGGCTGCCGGTACGATGGCCGGCAGGTTAGAGATCGCCACGAAGCTACCGCCAGAGTTCGACCCCAGGAAGTTCCAAGACGGTATATACATCGTTGAGAAGGGGGTTTGGGGCGAATGAGCATAGCAAAACTCATAAAAAAGAAGAAGCGCTTCAGGTTCCTCCGACAAAGGACCCCTGGAAAGAGAAGGCTGAAGATGAGCTGGAGGAAGCCGAAAGGGATCGATTCACCGAAGCGCATCGAGAGAAAGGAGAAAGGAAGGGTCGTAAAGATCGGATATCGCACCCCAAAGGCGATAAGGTACCTTCATCCATCAGGATATCCCGAGGTAATCGTTTACAATCCGTCGGAACTTGACGGCCTCGAAGGTGTTGTCATCAGGATCGCTTCGACGGTAGGAAGGAAAAAGCGGCTCGAGATCATAAAGAAGGCTGAAGAAATAGGCCTAAAGGTGGTTAATCCATGAAGGTGGACCGGGCAAAGGAGCTAGTAGCCGAAATGTATGGCGTCGGTAAGAAGAGGGTCTGGATCGACCCAGATCAGCACGAAGAGGTGGCATCCGCCCTCACGAAGGACGACCTGAGGAGGCTCGTAGAGGCTGGCATCATAAAGATCCTTCCACCGCAAGGCCACTCGAGGGTCAGGGCAAGGAAGATAAAGGAGAAAAAGAGGAAGGGGAGGAGAAGGGGCCCCGGATCTCGAAGGGGTCCGCCAGGAGCTAGACTCGATCCAAAGAGGGCCTGGATAAGGAAGATTAGGGCCATTAGGAGGCTCCTAAAAAGGTTGAGGGAGAAGGGCGTCCTAGACAGGAAGATGTATAGAAAGCTTTACAGACAGGCAAAGGGAGGTCACATAAGGAGCAAGGCCCACGTTATGGAGATCTTAGAGGGGAGGTAATATGGCTACGGGAGCCAACTACAGGGTAAGATTCAGGAGAATAAGGGAGAAGAAGACGAATTACTGGAAGAGAATCGCCCTCATAAAGAGCGGAAAACCTCGTCTCGTCGTCAGAGTGTTTAACAACTCCATAGTCGTTCAGATCGTCGAATTCGACGAAAAAGGCGATAAAATCATTGCCCAGGCCAACAGCAGGGAGCTCGCCAAGCTAGGATGGAAGGGACATCCTGCCAACACCCCAGCAGGCTATCTATTGGGTTATTTGGCTGCAAAAAGAGCTTTAGAGAAAGGAGTTAAGGAAGCCGTCCTAGATATTGGTTTCCACACTCCCGTTCACGGT
>WAPE01000024.1 GCA_015520865.1 Candidatus Iainarchaeum sp. | reverse complement strand
GCTCGGAGATGTGTATAAGAGACAGGATATAGAAGAAACGAAAAGATGGATAGAGTGGGCGATGAAGCTGAAACCACAACCCTACTCCGTTGAAAGCGTAAAGGATCCTCTCATTCGGCGAGCGTTTTTACCAAAAACCCTTGGAAAGATCCTCTGGTTGCGGGAGAAGATATGGGACGAGGTGGATGACAAAAAGGTTAAAGATCTGCTCACCCTTGCCCTTATGAATGCCTCCTTGAGGTCTTCCTTCGCATTCAAGGACGGAGCAGTCATAAAAATCGTAAAAAGACCCGTTCCACCTATAGAAAATAGCTTTAGAAGGGAGCTAAAGAAGATCTACGTTGATCTTGACATCCATCCCAGCGGCAAGGCGCCCTCTGAGATACTAGAAGCCGATGCAAGAAACCTTCCCTTCGATGACGAATCCTTTGATGCGATCATCACTTCTCCTCCCTATATGAACAAGATAGAGTATGCCCAGGTCTACAGGATCGAAGAGGGGCTCTTCTTCCCAGGAAGAAAACCCACGTCGATGCGGTCCTTCGTGGGATTGAAGCTCCTAGATAGGGGCTACCTCCACACCCTTGACCTCTACAGGGAGGATCTAAGAAGGGCGATAGAAGAAATGTACAGGGTTCTAAAGCCCGGTGGAAACGTAGCCATCGTCATTGCAGGCAGCTACATAAGAGAGTTGGGAATCATCTTCGAGGCAGATATCGAAACGGCGAAGATGGCGGAAGAAGTGGGTTTTAGGGTGAAGAAGATCGTGGTAGCGAGAACCCTCTGGGCAACGAAGAAGCGGACGAAGAAGATAGGAAAGGTTCGGGAGAGTATCGTATTGCTTAAAAAGGAGTAAATCATAGTTCTACCATGGATACCGATAAGATCGTCTACAAGGCCTGGGAAGACTTCCGGAAGAACTTCTACGCTATCTCCCTTGGTGTCCTCCTATCCGTCGTAGTGGCCGGGATCCTCTTTTGGTTTGGATATCAACTCCTCGGAAAGGACTGGGTCGTCATATTCCTCGTGAACTCCTTCCTCCTCGGAGGCATCTACGTGGCTACTAGAGCAGTAATCGAGCCTTACACCTTCGAGGACTCTTCCTTAGTTCTTGCCAGGTTCGTACTAGCCTTTTCGGTTTTCACCCTCTTCTTGATCCTCTCCATCCTCATGCCCTACCCTATAAACTTCCTCTTCCTCCTTCTCGTCGTCTCCTTTGGTTACCTAGCGGTTCCCATCGTCGCAGAGCTTGGGATAGAAGATGGTATGGCAAAGGTAGCCAAGCTTTCCAAGAAGGCGGTAGCAACCTACGTGGGACTCAACTGGTTCTTCCTATTAGGGTTCTTAGCGGTCGTGTCGCTCTTCATTCACCCAATACTCATCGGCATCGGTATACTGGCACTGCTCTTCCTCTACTACCCTGTTTACTCTCTTACAGCCTACTACCTAGCAAAAACAAGGGTACGCTAGTCAAACATTTGGCTCAACGCTCCGGATGATGGGATCGATATCCATGCCCTTTCTTCTATTCTTTAGGACGACGACGCGAGAAGGTTCAAACTCATCCATGTACTCGTAGCCGGGAAGGTATTCTAGGAGCTCTATTGCAAATCTTTTGACGTACTCGTGATCAGGCATGTTCCACTCCGTGAGGCGCTTGCGGGAGGCACCTATGTACATGTAAGCCTTCACCTCCACAAAGTGGGGGTTCATGCGCTCGATTAGCTCGGCATAACCTCTATGACCAAAGTCGTTCCAGCCACGGATGAGGGTGATTCTTGCCACCTTTCTTACAGGAGCGTCGTGCAGGATGTCTAGCGTCCTCAGGAACCTATCCCAGTAGTCCGGGAGCACCGGTCGGCTCACTTTCCGGTAGGTTTCCCTATCGGGGGCGGTAAATGAAACGTAGATCTGGGTCGGAAGCTTGTTCTCCTTTATCATTCGCTCTACCTCTTCGGGAATCATTCCGTTGGTTACCACAAAGATCGACCTTACTTGGGGCCAGTTCTTCTTTATGTATTCGATCGATTCTGGGACGTAGGGATAGAGGAGGGGCTCCCCCATGAGGGAAAACGTTACATGGCTTGGCTCGAGGGCCTCCTCGTAGATCTTTTTATCCACCTTCGGGTCTCCTCCAAAGCCAGAAAGGAGCTTCTTCCGCAGCTCCTTGAGCTTCTCTAAAGTAACCTCAGGAGAATCAAGGTCTCCTTCGAGCTTTGTACCGAGAAAGAACTCCATCGGCCTCCAGCAGTAAACACAACGGTTCGTGCACCACGCAACGGCCTGGGTAATCTGCATGCAGCGATGGGTGTCAATCCCGTAGAACCTGTTCTTGTAGCAGGTTCCTTCGCCTCGGATGGCCTTCTTCGTCCATCCACATACCTCTACAGCCGAATGGTTATACACCCCGTAGCCGGCATTTTTCAGCTGATCCTCCAGAAACTTCGGCAGCCTCACCACCACACAATTAAAGCGTCAGGGAACATTTTTGAAGAGAGATGATAAAGGCTTGGGCGTTGGGTGTAGAAGAAGTAATTAGAAGCCTGAAAACCGATCCGGAAATGGGTTTAAGCGAAGAAGAAGCAAAGAGGAGACTGGAAAAGTACGGAAAAAATACCTTAGAGAAGAAACGATCTATCTCAACCTGGAAAATACTCCTCAACCAGTTTGCGAGCCCTCTCATCCTCATACTACTAGTTGCAGCTATCATTGCTCTACTCGTCGGTGAAACGACCGACGCTATCCTGATCATCTCCCTCTTACTTCTCAACGGTGTTATTGGGTTCTTTCAAGAGTACAAAGCCGAGAAAACGATGGAGAAGCTGAGGGGGTTATTGAAATCAAAAAGCAAAGTCGTAAGGGAAGGAAGAATCGAGGTAATTGACCCAGAAGACCTCGTCCCCGGTGATATCATAATTCTGGAAGAGGGAGATGTTGTTCCGGCCGATGCAAGACTGATAAGGGCTGAAAACCTACTCGTAGATGAGTCCATCTTAACGGGCGAGTCTTTCCCGGTAGAGAAGGATCCATCGTGGGTAGGGGAGGGCAGCGTCTTTGAGAGAAAGAACGTCGTTTACGAGGGAACAAAGGTTCTCCGAGGTAGGGCGGTCGCCGTCGTTTATGCTACCGGAAAGAGTACAGAGCTCGGCAGGATAGCAGCAACCCTAGGAAGAGAAGAACAAGATCTGTTCGATCGGGAAGTTAACGAGCTTGCAAAGCTCATAGGAAAGGTTACTTTGGGTATTTCCCTCCTAGTTTTTCTCATCTACGGTATAGAAGGTACTAACCTCGTCGATGCGGCGCTAATAGCCATTTCTCTGGCAGTAGCAGCTGTTCCTGATGGCTTGCCCGTTGTGATGACGCTGGCCCTGTCGATGGGGCTATGGGAGATGGCCAAGAAGAAAGCCCTCGTTAGAAGATTAAAAAGCGTTGAGACCCTTGGCAAGGTAGACGTAATATGTACAGACAAAACGGGAACGATAACGGAAAACAAGCTAAGGGTTGTTGAAGTCTGGGGAGATGAACGATGGATGAAAATCGTAGGTAGTTGTTGCAACAACGCTGACCCCTCATCTGGAGTAGGGGATCCGCTGGAGCTGGCTCTAAAGGAATGGAGTGGAACTATCGAGTGTAAGAGGATAGATGAGATACCGTTTTCCTCCGAAAGGAAGCTCATGACGGTTATCGTGGAAATCGATGGAAAGCGTTATATCCTGACAAAGGGGGCACCAGAGAAGATAGCTGAACTCGTTCAAGAAGAAAAAGTCCTTGAGATGGCTTCTAAGATGGCAAGAGGGGGGCTAAGGGTAATAGGACTTGCCTACAAGGAGGACGACGGAAGACCCGAAGAGCCACCCTATAGATTCGCTGGTCTCGTCGGTTTCCTCGATCCACCACGAGAAGGGGTTAAAGAAGCCATAGAAACAGCGAAGCAAGCCGGTATTAGGACGATTCTCATAACGGGAGATCATAAGGAAACCGCCGTCGCCATAGGTAAACTCGTCGGTATAGAAGGGGATGTTATAACCGGAGAGGAGCTGGATCGGCTACCGGAGGGTGAACTTCTAGAAAAGCTCGAAAACGTGGCCATCTTTGCCAGGGTAGAGCCTCGACACAAGTTGAGGATCGTGGAGCTGCTCAAGAAGAAGGGACACGTTGTGGTTATGACAGGCGATGGGGTAAACGATGCTCCGGCCCTTGAAGCAGCCGACGTCGGCATAGCCCTAGGAAGTGGGACTGACGTGGCCAAGGAAGCTGCAGATATCATCCTCCTAAAAAACAACTACGGTGTCATTATTGATGCGATAAGGGAAGGTAGGCGAATCGTAGACAACATACGGAAGTTCATCCTTTATATGCTATCAGCCAATGCAGGGGAGGTCGTAGGAATCTTTCTTGGTTCTCTCCTCGGTTGGATCCTCCTAAAACCTGTTCACCTTCTGCTCTTGAACATCTTCACAGATGGTCTACCGGCGATCGCTTTAGCTGTAGATCCGCCAGAGCCAGACATAATGAAGAGGCCGCCCCGTAAGAAGGATGAACCACTTATAGACCGGAGGGAGACAATCCTTGGGATAGGGGTACTTGGAAGTATCCTAGGATTGTTAGCAATACTTAGCTTCTTTATCGGACTTGATAACGGTCTAAAAACCGCCTGGGGGACGACCCTAACAGCCTTCGTCCTCTTTGAATTCGCAAGAATTCGAACTGTAAGGAAGGGGAGACTATCCAACAACCCCTGGCTTTTTCTCTCTGTTCTTGGATCGATATTGCTTCTACTCCTCGTCCTATATACGCCTACGAACTCCTTCTTCGCCGTTCAACCGCCTACCCCGGAAGACTGGATCCTGGTCCTCTCCCTCACGGGAATTTTCTACATAACAAGTCTTCTTCTCAGGGCCTAGCTTAAGGATTTCGCACAGAGATTTCTACGTGAGGGGCTTCAATCCCTGGGTATTGGGGATGCTAATCGTTTTCCTCACAGCTGTGGTCTTCGTCATCTTCGTTGTAAAGACTACCGCAGAAAAGATGGAGGCCCCCCAAGCGATAAAGGCATGTGTTCAGCTATGCCAGGAGGTTAAAGCAAAAGGTGTTGACCTTTCCAACGGACCGTGTCTCTCTAACAACATAGCTCCCGGTTGGGTCTGTGACGTGGCCCACAACCCTAGACTGCCGGTAGATAACCTCGTCCAAAACCAGTGCGAGGCATTTGTGAAGGGATTGGCTTCCCACTTCGTCGAAGTCGATGAAAACTGCCACGTGATTCGAGTGTACTAGGGAGAAAAGGTTCCTACCTCTTCTGGTCCTATCGTATAGCTTATGTTGGGATCGTACTTCCTTACACGGATCCAATCTATATAGATAATACGAGATGTTGAATCTGGATCGAAGGAGAGGAGAAGGTAATTCAGCGACCCTATAGTCCCCGTTCCGTTTACTTCTTCTCCGAGGTATATTGACTTTACGAGGTCTCCCGTCCTTATAACTTTGTCTATAGCCCAATAGTCTGCCGTATAGACCGTTCCCTGGTTTCCGTAGGCTCCGCCTACAATGACACGATGGTATTGACCTGAAGAATCGTCACCGGGATTGTCACCCACCTGTTGAAGGGTTGTGGTATCGTTATCTAACCCCCAGGTGAAGTCGAGGTCGTAGGGGGTTCCAACGCGCATGAACTTCGCTTCTAGGATAATGTTGTCCTCTTGGGGCAGGGTCACGGGTCTGTAGACGTAGACCGTATCGGTGGTCGAATCCCCTAGGTGTAAAACGGTTTTGCCGTCGTAGGTAGTCGTGTAAACGGCGTCACATCCCGTTCCATTACACGTCCAGGGACCGAAGGTATCGAAATCATCAAAGAAGAGGAAGACCTTGGAAGGATCCTGGAAGAACGGTAGTCCAGAAACCCCATAGTAGAGATAGAGGTTGAGATCGCTGTTGGCGTTTATCTCGGGAATCTTTACGAAGAATACGACCTTTGAAGATGAGCAGTCCTCGATCCAGGTTGGTAATCTTTGATGACCCTCGAAGACAACGAGATCGGAGCAGTCAGGGGAGATCTTAGAAAGGTCAAAGTTATCGGAGTTTAATTCAACCCTTAGCTGGTAGTTCGTTATCGCGTAGCCAGAATTGTAGACCGTTATCCGTCTTCGATAGGGAAAGTATATCCTCTCCGGTGAGAAGGATCCCAAGGGAATCGTGGCGCTAGAAAAGGAAAGGGAGGCGTTAACAACCTTCGGAACCGTCGAAAGATCCGTCTTGAGGTAGAAAAGCTCACCCCTCTCGAGAATGTTATCTCCGTCGCCCTTATAGGGAAGGAACTGAAAGTTTTGAGGTAAACCATTGATAAGGAGGGTCGCCTTATTCATATCGATCTCCCCGGAATCTCCACGGACGAGGAGGTAAAGAGTCTTACCGATGGTAAAAGAAGAAACGACGGTTGCCCGTGTAGTAACGTTCCTGATAACCTCAGTAGCCGTATTACTAGCAGTGTTGGTGGAGAGGTTTAATTGGTATGTAAGAAGCCCTAACACGATACCTATGGCTAGAAGGGCTCCAACGAAGAGCATCATCGTCTCAAGGGGGATGTTAGCCTTCACGTACATACACCCCAGGTGGCTGAAACGCCATCTATGTCAAGCATGACGCAATCGGAGGTTTTCACAGGGCTGGGTAGTGTGATAACGGCCAAATCGTCTGGATCGAGGAGACCGTTATTAGAAGAGTCTCTTAGAAGGCTGACAGTAACATTCTGGGGAACGCCGTTAACGGTGACAAGGACCTTTGAGATGTTCAGCTCTCCGCTTACCCCCTTTACGTAGATGTTGTTCTCGTAGATCTGGACGACCTCGAAGGAGGAGAGTACCTTCTTCTGGACCTCCGCGGTCGTCGAAGCTGTAGAACCAGCTGTGTTGCTTACCTGGGTATAGAGCGCCGTTACAACGAGGGCAGAGACGATGACAACACCGATGAAGAGGATGAGGGCTTCCTGGGATTGGATCATCCTACCACCACCTCGTAATCTGCGTAGGTTCCGTACTGAGTAACGGCCCGTATCCTGTAGGAACCAGAAGAAAGGGGCATCCTCACATTTACCTCCATCAGCTCGTTGGGCGTAAGGAGGTAATCGCCACTCTTATCGGAACAGTTCACGTCAGCTGAATTACAGGCTCCCACGTATTTACCGTTGACAAAGATGTCGAACTTGTTAACTTCGAGGGTCGTCGAGCCAAGATTTTCGACGTAGAACCAGAGCAGGTTTTCATCGGCGTTCGCGTCGCCATCGACGATCTTTATGATGGTGGAGATCTGTGCAGCCGAGAGTTCAGTTTTCTGGTTCATCGCAAAGGAAAGACCCTTTAGTGCAACGGAAATAGCCGAAACAGCAATACCTACAGCTATAAGGGTAGCTACAAAGAAGATGATCTGGCTCATGGCTAGACTGAATCCTTTCACGAAAAGAAAAATGGAGCGATACTATTTAAGGGTCCACTCACCCCGTTCCTCCGGTCCGATAGTAACTGACGGTTCGGGATCTTTCCTCTTTCTAACAACCCAAACACCGTTCAAGTAGTCGAAGTAGCCGTGGGAGAGAGCATTTATCTCTTCATCACTGAGGACCCTTCCAAAGAGAATTACTTCATCTAGAAGACCGTTGTAGTCATAACCGTAGGGTGTCGTGTTCTCTTCTATGCCGAATAGGGTCGGTTGAACCCTGTCGGGAATGCCCTGAGTGATGTTGCACTCTCTCGTAAGGGAGCCGTTCACGTAGATCTTCTGCACGTTATTGGTGGCATCTACAACACCGGCAATGAAGTACCACACGTTGGAGGGGTAGTAATCCGTGTAACAGGCATTAGAGGAGTTGCTGTCATATTGGATGAAGAATCTCACGTTCGGAGATTCGCTATAAACGCCAATAGCCCTATCCCAGGCTCCATCGGTAATGATCTTACCTAGGTTAGCGCCAGCACCCTGGATAGCTCCTGGTTTAACGATGGTGAGATAAGTGAGGTTCTTTGTGTTGACGTTGAAATCCGTCCATACGTAATCGTTGTTGCCGTCAAAGGAAAGACCGTAGGAGTAGTATCCGGTTGTCCAGGCGGTATTTCCTTCCAACGTACCTGAGTAACCGTTAACAACAGAGTACGTCTTTGTTCCGCTTCCTTCGTTGAAGTGAAATACCGCTAGAAGGTTCGTATCATTGAATTTGAACCAATCGAAAACAGCGTAGCCGTTGGACTCCGAAGAAGCAAAGGGATTACAGTAGTAGAGATAGATGTTCTTCTCGCCAGAGATAATATTAACGTCTACCCAAACAATACCCTCCGTGGAGTTCCACGTCTCGACCCAGTAGGGTAAAGGTTTGTTTCCGTCGTAGAAGCGAAGGTCGCTTCCGTCCGTCGAGTTGAGGTCAAAGTTATTAGAGTTTAACTCTATACGTACAGGATAATCGTTTTCGTCGTAGGAACTTGAGATCGTAATGGTTCGTCGGCAGCGCCAGACACAGAGATTGGCAGAAGACTCCACCGTCGATCCGTCGTAATCAAGTAGAACCGAGACATTGCAGGGACCTTCATAGGGAACGTTTATTTCGCCCGATTCGCCAACTATTAAGTATCCGTTGCCCGTCTGATCTGAGCAGTTAAGATCTTCGCAACTGCCAACGAAGCGATGGTTCACAAAAACGACTATCTTATTCATATCGACGGGCCCTCTGAGGGCCGTGATCTTTATATTAAGAAGGCCCTTCGTTGCCGTGATAGAGTTTATTGAAAGAACCTGGGAGTTTAGCCTTGAAAGGACCTCCTCTCGCATCCCAATCTTTTGGGATATCCTCGCCTGGTTTATGCTGTAAACGAGAAGAAAAGACACGCCTGCTATTAGGACAAGAACCGTGAATACAAGGGCTAGGACAGAGGCAAGTCCCTTCACAAACTAACCTTAGGTGCTAAAGGGTATAAAAGAAAGATTAAGAGAGGAGCTTTGCGAAAAGACCGGCCAATCGCGGGTGCTGAATGAGTTTCTTTGCCAGTACCTTCAGAGCCTCTGTCTTGCCCTCAGAAACGGATAAAACGTCCTCCGGTGTTAGTATGTCGACGAGGAAGTTGAAGTCGTCGTCTGTTAGCTTTTCTAGCATCTGGCGAATCTTCACGAGGCGCTGAAGCTGGTTCCCTCTCCTCTCCCACCAGATCTTGTTATAAAGCGATAAAGTGTTGTTGCTAAAATCTTCCTTTTCGTGGGCGATGGCCGCAACCTCCGCCGCCATGGCCCCTGCTTCCATGGCAAGGAACATACCACCACCGTGGAGGGGGTGGACCTGGTGGGCCGCGTCACCTATAACCATAAGCCCGTCGGTGGTCATCTCCTTGAGTAGGCCCCCTACGGGGATGCCTCCACCTCGAACCTCCAAAATCGTTGCGTCTTCAAAACCATACTCGTCCTTGTGATCCTCGATCCACTTGTCTAGGTACCACTTCGCTGTTTTCTCCTCTTGAGCATCGATGCCAATACCTACATTTGCAGCATCCCTGTCGGTGGGGAATATCCAGACATAACCCCTTGGGGCGATCTCGTTGCCGAAGAAAAGGTGAATGTTGTCGGGGTCGATGTTTATTC
>WAPE01000023.1 GCA_015520865.1 Candidatus Iainarchaeum sp. | reverse complement strand
ATCCTATAGACCTTTTCTATCTTGGGGATTTCTACAACATCGAAGAGGCCAACGGGGAATTTTGGATCCTTCCTTGCCTTCCCATCAACGAGGATCTCCCCCTTCTTTATGATAAAATCAGCTTCTCGAGCGTTCCTTGCCAAGCCTAGATAGTCTCTCACGAGGACCCTCAGAGGAATAGAGCGCTCCTGTGGGTGTGGACCGGGTGAAGGCTTCGTTATCCAAGCTCCAAACCTTCTCTTTCGCTTTATCTTCCAGGACTTTGGCGCTGCAATCCTTTTGAGATGCCTCCGACCACCACCGACCCTTGCCATTATCCAAACCTCCTTTCGTCGCTCCGGTCAACGTCTACGATTATTACCTTCGAAGGATGGATGGGATAGGGAACCTCCTTTCCGTCGGAGCGTTTTATCGTAGCTCCCTCTACGTAGATCCTAAGCTTCTTTAACGAAACACCCGAAACCTTCCCTACGTGGCCCCTGAACTTACCGCGTAGTATCTTCACGGTATCTCCAACCCTTACGGGTAGCGACCTGTAGCCAAGCTCCTTCCTGAGTTCAGGAGACAGCGGGGCTGCCATCATCTTTTGTCGAATATGAAGAGGAGCCCTGAATAGGAACCTCCTCTGCTTCCTTGGCTGGGATCCTACCTTCTTCATACTACCACCGACGCAATCCTCGCTATCTTGGGGAACCGCTCACCTACTTCCTTTGCTACGGGTCCCTTGATCTCGGTTCCCCTCGGTTCACCCCTATCGTTGACTATGACAGCTGCATTATCCTCAAACATAACCCTCGTTCCGTCGGGCCTTCGGAACTCCTTTCTCTGTCTTATAATAACGGCGTGAAACACCTTCCCCTTCATATCAGGCTTCCCCTTCGTTACGGAGACGATGATCCTGTCGGCTACTCCTGCAGTTGGCCTCCTCCTTTTTCTACCCTTGAATCCAACGACACCGATCATCTTTAGTTCCTTGGCTCCTGTGTTGTCTGCACAGACGAGACGCGTTCCGACCTGGATACCCTTTGTTATTGAAGATCCTATCGCCTTCATTGACCTTCACCCGCTCGTTTTATCACCTTCAAAACAACGAAGGAAACAGTTTTGGCGAGTTTTCGGGTTTCTCCAACGAGAACAATATCTCCCGTCTTGGCATTTATGCAGGGAGGATTATGGGCGTGGAGCTTGTAGGAGACACGCATGTATCGTTCATACTTTGGAACGTAGATAACCCCTTCCCTGAGGATCGTAACGGTTCTCTGCATACGATCGGAGATTACCTTTCCTACGAAGACCTGTCCCCTAACCCTTACGTCTCCATGGTAGGGGCACTTCTTGTCGTTGCACTCGACGCCTTCAGGAGCAGTTAGGACCTCTCCACCGATAACGATGGTCTTTGGCATTCCCTATCTCCTCCGGGAGATTTCTGACCCCTCACCATATCCAGCAGGGATAGGTTTTTATAGGTTGGTATCAGAGCATCCAGGGCGGTACTGCTAGGATCCCTTTTATTGTTGAAACCTTTTCTCCTCCTACGAGGAGAACCCTTTCCGCCAACCCTTCCTTCATCGCTCTTATAATAGCTTTTGTTGGTTTAGGTGCGAGTTTCACCTCTATTGCAGTATTTTCTACCAGAAAATCAATCTCTAGGTTCTTCTTTTTGTAAAACGTCACTCTCTCCTCTTCCTCCCGGACCCTTCTCGCCACGTAGTTCTCCAGAATCTTCCCCTTATCGTCCCTCAGGGAAAAAGGTCTTTTGTCTGTGCTCAAAAGGTTCCTCAACCCCAGATCGTAGAAGTATAGCTTTGGTCTTTTTCTTATATCCGAAAAAGACGTTAAGGGCTGTCTTGCTTCAAAAATAATGAAGGAACTGGTAAGAATCGCTATGTAGTGGTCTATGGTTAAATAGGTGGTTCCCAACGCGTCGGCTACAGAACTCTTGGAGAATAAGGAACCCACCGACTTGGCTATTAGCCTGAGGGTGTCCAAAAATAAGGACCGCCTTCTTACTCCAAAGGCGGAGAGCGCATCCCTGTCGACAAAGGAGAACAGGATCTGTGAAAGTGTTTCCCACTTCTTCTGGACTGAATCACCGATAACTACCTCTGGATAACCTCCAAAGGTTACATACTCCTCCCATTTGCTCTTTAAGGGCAGATCTCTACAATCTATTCTTTCTCCCTCCCTTATATAGCTCCAAATCTGCTCCCTACACTCATCGTAAAGGTTGTAGAGCCGCTCATCCTTCCATAAGAGAAACTCCCCGAAGGAGAGGGTAAGGAGCTCCACCCGAAAGGCTCTTCCTACCAGTTCTCCACTCACCTTTACCTTCACATCAAAGGAACCACTTCCGCTTACTACGAATCGAAGATTTTCAAGATCGTGGAGATACTTTAGTTTCCTTCCGATCTCTTCGTCCCTTTGGGCTTCGTCCAGGAAGAATAGAGACCCTCTCACAAAGTTCTTGAACGTTTTTACATCTTTCAGCAGTTCAAGGATTTCTGGATCGTCTAAAGAAAAATACGGGGCGTTGTAGACTTCCGAGAGATACTTTAGTAGAGTGGTCTTCCCTGCCTGCTTCGGTCCCGCAAGGACCACACTCTTCCCCATTTCGAGGAACTTTTTTACTCTCCCCTCTGCCACTCTTGGAAAATACTTCACCATACTATAGAAAACTTCCAGAAAAATACTTAAGTTTAGTGTAAGGTATCTTCCAGGCAAGGTTCCTCGAAGACCTTTGGCTTCCTTCTCAAAAACTTCTTATACCCTCTTTTCGTCCTTTCCCATGGTCTGAAGAGGATTTCTTCTCCCCTTACGAACGTCCACCTTCCATCGGGTAGCTTAAAGCAGAAGACCCCATACTCCTTCGGGACGACTTTCTCGCCACTTTCGGTTTCTAGGACCAGCGTTTTCATCGTTTCATCCACAACCCTTCCCCTCAATCCAATGAGCGACGGGTCTGAGTGATTTACAACGACGACTTCGAGGCCGATGAGCTCGTGGATGACGATGTTTTTGGGTCCAATGGGCACGAAAAGAAATGGGTAGAAATCCTCCTAAAGGAAGCGGGAAAGCCGGAGGCTTCAAACTCCTTCGATCCATCTTTCCGAGGAACTCCTTTACTTTTTCATAGATAAACCTATGTCCTGAAGGATCTGGGTGGAGACCGTCGGGGGAGCGTTCCGGAAACTTCCCTTTCCTCCACTCCTCCCTGAAATCCAGGTAAGGTATCCCCATTTCCCTCGTCAGTTTTAAGGCTTCGTTCCCGTAACGGAGGATACGTTCGTTGGTGTAGAATAAACTTTTGTTGTACTCCACGGGTTTCGTCCTTTTCTCGTCGACGGGGAGAGGCGGAAGGTAAAGAACGTTTATGGAATGGTCAAGGAGGTATCCAAATATTGCTCGAAGGTTTGAGAGGAACTCCTTGAGCGGAACCGTTTCCTCACCGTTTCTAAGCGATGAATCATTGGTTCCTATCGCTACGATGACATACGTGGGCTCGAATTTCATTACAAAAGGCAAGATCCTGAGCAGGTGCTCTGTGGTGGCCCCGTCCCTCGAAAATTGTACACTACTGCGTAATTGTCGCTTTCTGCATCTTGATTAAAAGCAGTACTATGGTTCATGGTTTATAGAATCTCAATATTCTCCTCCCTAAATCCTTCGTCGACGAGGAGTTGCTTGATCTTCTTTCTATGATCCCCTTGGAGCTCGATGGTGTTGTCATAGGCAGTTCCGCCGCAGCCGAGCTTCTTTTTCAGCCTCTTGGCCAATGCCTTTATATCGATGCTATCGTCGAAGCCCGTTATGATCGTCACGGCCCTTCCAAACTTTCTCTTATCCACTCGGACCTTCAGTTTTAGCTGTTCTCGAGAAAAGGCTTCTGTGTCGATGAGGTCTTCAGGTAAACCAAAAACCTCGTTGATGTCGCTCTTCACCACCTTAGGTGCTCACCCCGGTTTAGTAATGGGATAGGATGAATAAAACCTTTACGCAAGCGTTTCACCCTTCTCCCTGAGTATCGTGAGGATCCTTGCTATATCTCTCCTTATTGCCCTGATCCTTCCGGGATTCTCTGGCCTTAGT
>WAPE01000022.1 GCA_015520865.1 Candidatus Iainarchaeum sp. | reverse complement strand
TCGAGACAACACTCCCCATCATTATCTCCGCTGCAGCCGAAGGTGGCGCAGAACTCTTCCCACTCGTTTACTTCGATCGGGAAGCGTTCTTGGCCCAAAGTGGCCAGCTCTACAAGCAAGCCCTTGTTCCGTCGCTCGGAAGAGTTTTCACGATAGGACCATCCTTCCGAGCTGAGAAAAGTCGAACCAGAAAACACCTAACGGAATTCTGGGAAATCGATGCCGAAGCCGCCTTTGTAACGAAGAAAGACCTCATGGACATCGAGTTTGGAATATACAAGTCCGCCGCAGAAGCCCTAAATGGTTATCCCGAGCTCTTCGAGAGGTTTGGCGGAACGCCACCTGAGGTGCCCAAGCGATACGAGGTCATCGACTACGATGAGGCCCTGGAAATCCTGAAAGGTGATGGAATTGAAATCCCCTGGGGAGAGGACTTCGGAGCACCGGAGGAGCGGCAACTCTGCTCCCACTTCGACGTCCCCTTCTTCATCAAACGCTTCCCGAGACAGCAGACGGCATTCTACTACAAGGTAGACCGAGAAGATCCGCGATACGCCCATAAAATGGACTTCCTGGCTCCAGGAAAGAACGGTATGGAGCTTTCCTCGGGAGGTATTAGAGAGGAAGATCCCAAGATGCTAAGGGAGCGCATCATCGAGTTCGGTTTAAAGCCCGAGAGCTTTGACTGGTACCTAGAGATGTTCGAATACGGATTCCCGCCTCATGGAGGCTTCGGACTAGGTATAGAAAGGCTGACGACCGTTCTGCTAGGTCTAGAAAAGGTCATGGAAGCTACAGCGTTCCCGAGGACGCCAGACATCCTCTATCCCTAAAGGCAGTCTGAACACGAAGTGCCAAAAGGGTTTATAATTCCATTGGCACTTTATTTTTCTTATGCTAAGGGAAGCCCTTCTCGAAGCTCGAGATTATGCCGAGAAGGTCAGAAAAAAGTACCTTCGGCGAGAAGTGGAAGGAACTCTAAAGGGGTGGCTAAAGAAAGACCTCATAAAGGTTATTACCGGACCTAGACGTGCAGGTAAAACGTGGCTTAGCATAGGAAGCACAAAAGACGAGGTTTACTTAAACTTTGAGGACGACCGAATACTTCGCTACCCTCCAGAGGAGGTAATTAAGGCGGCCCGTGATGTGTTTGGAGAAAAGAACGTTTGGATATTTGACGAAGTACAACACCTTAGCAGGTGGGAGATTGTAGTAGAGAGAATGCGCAGAAAAGGTTATGATGTAATTGTAACGGGCTCAAACAGCTCCCTCCTCTCGAAGGAGCTTTCTACTATTTTAACTGGAAGACATATAGATATTACCGTCCTTCCTTTTTCTTTTAGAGAGTTCTTAAGGGCTTTACGAGCGAAGCCAACGACAGCTCTTTTGGAGGAGTACCTTAAGAAGGGTGGCTACCCTGAAGTTGTCCTGAAAAGGTTCGACCGGGATACGTATATCCGAATGCTCTTTACGGATATTCTCACTAAAGATGTAATCTTTCGGTACCGACCAAAGTACGTGGAAGCGCTCAGAGAACTCGCCCTTTTCATTATCCGACATACGGGAAGCCCCCTTAGTATAGAGAATATGCTACGAGGAAGTGGTATAGGCAGTCATCATACCTTGAAGAAGTACCTGACCTATCTTCAAGAAGCCTTTTTGATCTTCCCCCTTCAACCAGCTTTCGGAAGGTACTGGTCTAAAGGTCCCCTAAAGTTTTACCCCGTTGATCCCGCCTTCGTGGCAGTAGAAAAAGGGGAGAGAATGGGTGTTCTTCTTGAAACAGCAGTTTTTCTTGAACTAAAGAGGCGAGGATACAGCGTATACTACTACAGAAAGGGAGACCTTGAATGCGACTTCCTTGTAAAGATAGGAGAGAAGCTCGTTCCTATCCAAGTTACCTATCATCTCACACTTGAAAATCTCAGGCGGGAAACCGCTTGTATAAAGAAGTTAGGTAAAAGAGGTAAAGTAATCGCACTTCATAATGATACGGACTATCCTGCTCTTTCGGCACTCAGCTTTTTCCTCGGAGAGGTTTTATAAGGAAACGTATCTTCTTTTTCCGTGGAACCCCTCCTTTGGTTCCTCCTGGGCTACCTCATCGGATCCTTCCCAACGGGTTACTTACTGGCGAAGAAAAAAGGTATCGACATTCGTCGCTACGGTAGCGGTAATATCGGTTTTGCCAACGTCTACAGGGTCCTCGGAGCTAGATATGCCCTCTTAACCGCTTTAGGCGACATCTTAAAGGGGTTCATCCCGGTTATTCTTGCTCCAAACGAATTCCTTGCAGTTTTCGCTGCTTCAGGGGCTCTACTCGGAGCCATCTTCTCCCT
>WAPE01000021.1 GCA_015520865.1 Candidatus Iainarchaeum sp. | reverse complement strand
TCTCAATAGAGGGAAGGGAGCACGTAGGAAAACCGAAGTACCATTTCAAGCCCGAGGAGAGGGAAGATCTGCCGCAGGTGGGTATAGCGGCCACCGGGGGGACGATAGCGGCGCGGGTAGACTACGTTACTGGAGCCGTCACGGCGGAGTTCACCGTGGAGGACCTTGTAAATACCTTCCCCGAGCTCAACGAGCTCGCCACACTAAAACTTTCCCAAGTATCTAATATCTTCTCCGAGAATATGGTCCCGGAACTCTGGAAGGAGATAGCAAGGGGTGTTTACGATCTCTTAAAGGAAACGGAAGGTGTTGTCATCACCCACGGAACCGACACGATGCACTACACGTCTTCTTATCTCTCCTTTGCCCTGAAAACCCCAAAGCCCGTTGTTCTGACGGGAGCTCAGCGATCCTCTGATAGGCCATCCTCCGACGCAGCCCTGAACCTCCTTTCGTCTGTCTACGTCGCGGGCTATTCCGATCTAGCCGGTGTCTTCGTTTGTATGCACGAAACCATATCCGACGGGTGGAACGCAGTCCATCTAGGCACCCGCGTGAGGAAGATGCACACTTCAAGAAGGGACACGTTTCAGAGCATCGGTAGAAAACCCGTTGCAAGGGTCTACATAGAAGCCCGGAGAGGGAAGATCGTAAAGAAGAAGATGGAGGTCCTTGACGGGGAATGGAGAAGGAGAGGGAAAGGAGAGCTGGAGCTGGACAACAAGCTAAACCCCAACGTCTTTCTGCTAAAGGTCTTTCCGGGGATAAAGAAAGAAACCTTCGAGAGGATCCTTCTCGACCATGACGGTGTTATCATTGAGGGGACGGGATTTGGGCACGTGAGGGAAGACCTTATTCCAGCAATAAAAGAGGCTACAGAAAGCGGCGTCTTTGTAGGGATAACGAGCCAGACGATCTTCGGAAGAACCCATCCACACGTCTACTCTACAGCTGTAAAGATGACCGAAGCTGGAGCAGTCTTTTTAGAGGATATGCTCCCCGAAACGGCCTTCGCAAAGCTCGTATGGGTATTGGGTCACACGCGGAATCCTGAAGAAGCAAGGAAGATGATGCTCACGAACTATGCCGGGGAGATCACCGAAAGGAGCGCGATAAAATGGAAGTTATCATACTAACCGGGCCTCCCGGAGCCGGAAAAGACACGGTAGCAGATATCTTAGCTAGGAAAGGATGGAAAAAATTCGTCTTCTCGGACGCATTAGCCGAAGAGTTCGAGCGGAGGTTTAAAAGAAGACCCAGGGACAAGCTCGAGCTGGCTGACTTCGCCAGGAAGATACGAGAAGAATCGGGAAGGGACATAGTAGCAAAACTCCTCTGGGAGAAGGTAAAGAACGTAGATAAGGCCGTTCTCGTCGGTTCAAGGTCTCCGGAGGAGGTTGAGTTCTTCCGAAAAAGGGCAGACGTAGTAGTTCTCCTCGTGGATGCGCCCCCGGAACTTCGAGAAAAAAGAACCCCGGGGGCGCTAGAGAGGGAGAAAAAAGAGGAAGCCCTCGGAATAAAGGAAGTGATAAGGCTCGCCGATGCCGTAATATGGAACGACGGAACGTTGAAGGACCTAGAAGAGGCCGTAGATTATTTCTTGAAGAACCTGAAGTGGTATAAGGTGGGGTTAAAGGCTGGATTGGAGATACACCAGCAGCTGAACACAAGGAAGCTCTTCTGCTCCTGTCCGTCAGAGCTGACGGACGAAGAGCCCGATCTCGTTGTAGAGAGGTTCCTCAGGCCCGTTGCATCGGAATTAGGTGAATACGATCCGGCGGCGCTCACGGAGTTCATGAAGGGAAGGAAGTACATCTATCATACCAATGAGAAGGTTACGTGCCTCGTAGAGCTCGACGAAGAGCCGCCCCATCCTCCCACGAAAGAAGCCGTCGAAGCGGCGATAATGATGGGGCTTTACCTGAACCTCAAGTTCTTCCCCTACGTCCAGGTGATGAGGAAGGTAGTTATAGATGGATCCAACACAACAGGTTTCCAAAGAACCATGCTCCTTGGAGTAGATGGCGAGCTGAAGTTAAAACATACCAGGATTAGGATACCTACGCTTTGTTTAGAGGAGGATGCTGCCAGGCCCCTCGAGAAAGGGACCGATTTCGTCGTTTACAACTTAGACCGCCTTGGAATCCCCCTCATTGAGATATCAACCGGACCAGATCTCCATACGCCAGAAGAGGTAAAGGAGGCCGCAGAGAGGATAGGAATGCTACTTAGGGCTACCGGCAGGGTTAGAAGGGGTTTGGGGACCATCCGTCAGGACGTCAACGTTTCTATAAGGGGTGGTGCCCGAGTCGAGATAAAGGGAGTCCAAGACCTGTCCTTAATGGCAAAATATGTGGAAAATGAAGTTCAGAGGCAGCTAAAACTACTTAAATTGAGGAACCTGTTGAACACCAGGAAGGTTGTTGTAGAAGAACCCAAAGAAGTTGGAAAGATCTTCGAAGGAACCCAGGCAAAGTTCATTAAGAAGGTTTTAAGCTTAGGGGGAACCGTTCTAGGTTTTTGCGTAAGAAGGGCAAAGGGTCTCATAGGCTTTAAGGTCAATCCAAACCGTAGATTTGGGACGGAGCTGGCAGACTACGTAAAGGTTCACGCAGGCCTCGGCGGCATCCTCCACAGCGACGAACTACCTAATTACGGTATCTCTGAGGAAGAGGTGAGGAAGGTTCGGGAAGTGCTGGGCTGTAACGACGAGGACGCCTTCATACTCCTCGTTGGAGAGAAGGAAAAGGTCCTGAAGGGTTACGAGGTAGTGAAGAACCGAATTGAGAGAGCAAAGAAGGGTGTTCCGCCCGAGACGAGGAGCCCCAAGGAGGATGGAACAACGGCCTACGCCAGACCGCTCCCAGGAGCCGCACGTATGTATCCAGAAACGGATCTAGCTCCGCTAATTATAACGAGGGAGCTCCTCGAAGAGGTAAGGAAGAAGTTACCGCCACTTCCTGAAGAACGGAAGGAGGCCTATAGAAAGTTGGGCTTGAGTGAGAAGATGATAAACGATCTCGTTCGAGACCGCCACGTATTCCTCTTTGACTACCTCATCGAAAACGGGGTCGATCCGAAGCTGGCGGCTTCCATCATCCTTACGAAGTTCCCCTACTGGAGGAGGGAGGGCATCGACGTAGAAAGGATTCCAGAAGAGGTTTGGCTGGAACTCCTAAAGGGGTACGAGAAGATCTACCCCAAGGGGGCCATCGACGATATCGTGGGCCTCCTCTCGAAGGGATATTCCGTAAATGAAGCTGTC
>WAPE01000020.1 GCA_015520865.1 Candidatus Iainarchaeum sp. | reverse complement strand
CTATGAGGGAGTGAAAAAGGTTCACGGGCGGGTTTGGGGCTACTCCTGGAGCGACGACGTAGCAAAACGGCTCGTTCTTCGATCTCACGCAACGGCCCATTCTGCTCTAACCCTTCGGAATCCGAAGATCCCCGGAAAGTACTTTACGATCTCTCGGGTTTACCGACCGGAGCAGATCGATGCAAAGCACCTCCCTGAATTCAACCAGCTCGATGGGATCGTCCTCGACGAAAACCTCACCTTCCGGCACCTATTAGGGCTCCTAAAGGAGTTTGCCGAGGTCTTCGTGGGAACGGGCAATGTCAAGTTCAAGGCGGGATACTTCCCCTTCACAGAGCCCTCAGTAGAGATGTTCGTTAAACATCCTTCCCTGGGCTGGATAGAGATCGGAGGAGCCGGCATCTTTCGAGAAGAGCTCTTGGAACCCTTTGGTATAGATATTCCTGTCATCGCTTGGGGACTCGGATTGGAACGCTTCTTCATGGTCCGCTACGGGATCAACGATATTAGGGATCTCTTTACAGAGGATTTGGCTAGATTAAGAAGTATTCCAAAGGTCTGGAGGTTGTAGGATGCCCACGATCCGGGTAAATAGAGGGGACCTCTTCAACCTCGTAGGAAGGAAATTAGAGCGATCGCAGCTCGAGGATATCCTTTTTATGCTAAAGTCGGAGCTGGAAGAATGGGGAGAGGAACTGGAGATCTCGGTTGACGATTCCGAACGGCCTGACCTTTGGAGCGCCGAGGGACTGGCGAGGGCCATTCGTCTTTATCTGGGAATCCAGCGCGGAGCCCCGACCTACGAAGTTCGCTCATCTTCCTATGAAGTTATTAACGAAAAACCACGGGCAAGACCCTACATCATAGCCTCCGTAGTGAAGGACGTAAATCTTGGAGAAAAAGGGTTGGAACAACTTATTCAGCTCCAAGAAAAGATTATGTTATCCTACGGAAGAAACAGGAAGAGGATTGCCATCGGAACCTCCCGGGCAGACCTCATAAGGTTCCCCATCACCTATACCGAGGTCGACCCCGACGCGTATTCCTTCGTTCCGCTTTATGAAGAAGAGGAGATGACCCTCCGGGAGGTTCTAGAGAGGACCGATAAAGGAAGGGATTATGCTTTCCTTCTCGAAGGCTACGATAAGTTTCCCGTTCTCCTCGACGCCGAAGAACGGGTTGTTACCTTTCCACCCATCCTGAACTCCAACGATCTAGGTAGAATAACCCCAGAAACCCGAGACATCTTCATCGACGTGACGGGCAACCATCTCCCGTCTATGATAACCGCCCTCAACGTTGTGGTAACTGCACTAGCCGAACGAGGAGGAAAGATATACGAGGTGAAGATAGATGGCGTCTCCTACCCCGATTTACATCCAAGGGAGATCAACGTTGACCCTGATTACGTCCGCCGCCTTGGAGGTTATGAAGGAGACCTGAAGGACCCCTTGGAGCGAGCTGGTTATACGGTTCTCTCAGAGAATCCCCTAAGGCTCCTCTATCCAGCTTACCGTGGAGATATCCGTCATCCTCGGGACGTTCTCGAGGATCTCCTTTCTTCCGTTAACTACAACAACCTCCAACCCTTGATTCCCGAAGTATACACCCGAGGACGTCTTCGAGACGAAACCCTTCTTGAGGATGCCGTTAGGGATCTCCTCGTCGGTGTTTCTGCTGAAGAGGTTCAAACCTTCACCCTTACGGATCCGAAGCTCTTCCAAGATTTCGGCCTCAACGTTACGGTGACGATATCAAACCCCGTTAGTCGAACGTTCTCGGCCTTCAGGTCCTCCCTACTACCACACCTCCTCAGGGTCCTTTCTAAGAACACGACGCTCCCCTACCCCCAAAGGGTCTTCGAGATCGGAGAGGTTATTGACGGCAGTTGGGAAAAGCGGATAGGCTATCTAGAAGCTGGAAGAGACGTTTCCTACACAACGGCCCGCCAGGTTCTGGAATTCCTGGCCCGCAAGCTCGAAAAGGAGGTTGATTTCAGAGAAGCAAACCATCCTCTCTTCGTGGAGGGAAGAGTTGCCGAGGTGCTCGTTGAAGGAAAGCCGGTTGGTTATGTTGGTGAGGTTTCTCCTACTGTTCTCGAATACTTTGACATCCCCATGCCCGTTGCCGGATTCGAGGTTAAACTATCTTCTTTTCTGCGATAACGTCCTCCCACTTAACCTTCCTTTCAACCTTGTAGTATGGTATCTTCCTTCCGAACCCTTCCTCCATGGTTTCTTTTTCTACACGGTAGAAGATGCCGATTGGGATCTTCGCATCCGGATCCAAATTGTAGTTCCATTCCATAGCCCTCTTTAAAGCCTCCTCGTAGTTTGTTGGATCGTGATCGGCTTCCTCTAGTTTGTACATACGTTCTCTCACATAGGGAGCAATGTTGTGGAATGTAACACAGGGCTGGATCACATCGATGAAGGCGAATCCTTTGTGCTTAACACCCTCCTTTATGAGCCACGTGAGGTACTTTACGTCGTAGGCGTATCCTCTGGCTACGAAGGTTGCCCCTGCAGTTAGGGCAAGCAAAACCGGGTTCATGGGCTCGTCCCATTTCCCTTCTGGTGTTGACTTTCCTTTATAGCCCTTCTCTGACGTAGGAGTCGCCTGCCCAGTCGTTAGGGCAAAGACCTGGTTGTTATGGACAACCATAGTTATGTCTGCGTTGTATCGAGCGGCGTGGATGAAGTGGGCCGTTCCTTCGGCGTACGTGTCGCCATCCCCTCCAAAGCCGAGGACTATTAGCTCCGGGTTTGAGAGCTTGATTCCAATGGCCGTGGGAAGGACCCTTCCGTGGATGGAGTAGAATCCGTTGATATTGAGGTAATCATAGATCTTCGCGTGGCACCCAATTCCAGATACTAGGGTGAACTTGTTCAGGGGGTAGCCTTCCTCTACGAGCTCCGCTATCGCCTGCTTTGCGGCTGTCAGTATGCCAAAGTTACCACATCCGGGGCACCAGGTGTTCTCCGCATATGTGTCAAGCTTCTTGATGTCGAACTTCATTTTTTCAGCCTCCGAAGGATGAATTCAGGTGTGAAGGGGCGTGCATCGTAGCGAAGGATCTTATCCTCCGTTATGAAGCCTGTATTTTCTGCTATAATCCTTCCTATCTGGCCTGTTGAGCTGTTTTCAACAATCACGACCCTTTTTGCATCTTCGACCTCGTGGAGGAATCGGGAAGACGGGAACGGCTCGATGTAGTTGATCTTGACAAACTTCCAGCCATCCAGATGTTTCATCGCATCAAGGATAGCCCCCTTTGTGGACCCCCAGCTGACAATGACCCTATCTGCTTCGGGGTCTCCGTAGATAGATAACGGCTCTAGCTCCATGACAACCTTCCTTATTGTTTCAGCCTTCCTTAACCTCTTCTCCATCATAGCTACGATCTTCTCTGGCTCTTCCGTCGTTATTCCATATTCATCGTGTTCGTAGCTTGTAGCCCTGACGGGCGCTTCTATCGCTCCTGGCACGCTTCTAGGAGACACCCCATCTTCTGTTATCTCGTAGCTTTTGAAGTCTCCCTTCGGAAAGATAAGGAAGCGGTCGGGCTCGACCCTCGGATTGAACTCATTCTCTAACATCGAGTAATGGGACTCCCCGAGGTGCTTGTCTCCCAGGATGATGGAAAGAACCCTGTAGCGGTAGGCTAGGTAGAAAGCTTCTATCGTCCGGTTGAAGGCCTCTGCAGGATCTCCAGGGGCTACCACAACCCTTGGAAACTCCCCATGGCCAACGTGTACGGCAAATAAGAGATCACCCTGTGCCGTATAGGTGGGAACTCCTGTCGAGGGAGCCGTTCGCTGGGCTAAGTAAACCACCAGAGGGACCTCACTCATCCCTTGAAGGGACATCGCCTCCGCCATGAGCGCAAATCCACCACCACTCGTACCTACCATTGTCATGGCTCCAGCGTAGGAAGCTCCGAGGGCAGCGTTAATGACGGCGATCTCGTTCTCCATTTGTAGAACCGTAAAGTTGTACTTGTCCTTTCTTGCCGCGAGGAAGTGAAGGACAGGAGTCGCCGGCGTCATAGGATACGCTATGTACATATCAATACCAGACGCGATGGCCCCAAGACCGATAGCTTCGTTTCCCGTGAGGAAATAGACACCCTTTCTTGGGATCTTCCCTATCCTCCCGTTCTTTTCACCCTTCTCGTACCCGTACTCGAAGGCCTTTTCGTTGAAAGTTCCTTTCATCTCCGTTGCTACAACTTCTTTACCCACCCTCTTGGGTATTCCTAGGAACTTTGCCAGAGCCCCAAGGAGTATGACGTTTGTGGCGATGGGAGGAACCCCCTCCTTTAATGCAGAAGAAACGTCTATGTTTTCCCCTCGAGGTATCTTGACACCGTTTGGCGCGATATAGTAGGTATTTTCACTTTCCTCCTTCTTGTGGGTTTCCACGGTCCTCTGATCGAGGGCTACGATGATCTCGTAGTTTCTTTCGTCGTGGGAGAAGAGCCGTTTATCGGAGAACGTGATCACGTTGAAGTTGTGGCCTCCCCTGATGAGGGACGGATAATCCCTGTAATTGAAGACGAAGTAACCGAGCCTGACGAGAATCTTTCCGAGAACCTCCGCCGCCTTCGCCACTCCTTGACCTGCCTGGCCTCCGATGAGAATACTCCGCCTCACGGCAAGAATAACGCTGTGAAATATAAAAAGGGAAGGGTGGGCTGTTGTAACTCGTCGGGGATTAACTGGCTTTCACTTCGTACTCGTTGGAAGGTCCAAGGTTCTTTGCGGTTACCTTGATCTTATAGGTTTGACCCTCTTTTACCTGTCCTGAGCAACTTACGGTGCTCTTAAGGGAAAGGGTGTTTGCCTTGCTGAAGTCTAGTGATGCATCGGTTACAAGACAGTTCACCTCTCCGTTCTGTGTCATGATGTAAACGTCTACGGGCTTGTAGTCCGCTAGGTTGGAGTCCTCTGCGTTGAGGATCGTGTAGTAAACAGTTAGGTTCTCACCCTTTGATGTGTCGATGTTGTTCGTATTCGTGTCACTCGCGTTGATATCAAGTGTCGCTCCAACAATCCTTATTGCTCCGGTGCTTAGCTGAGTTGCTTGTTGCTCTACTTGGCTCCCCTGCGTCGACACCACATTCATAACCACATAGTACACAACCACCGCAGCAGCAATGGCAATGGCCACCATCAGTATCGTCGAAACAATAGGACTCACTCCTCTCATCATCTCACCTGCTCCCAAAAGGAACCAGAAGAATAAAAACGT
>WAPE01000019.1 GCA_015520865.1 Candidatus Iainarchaeum sp. | reverse complement strand
CGTAGATGATGGCCTGATTTTTGCTTATGGGGCTCCCAACGGATTTCCCACTCTTGTACTCTATCACAAGGGCCTCATCCCCGTCGATTATCAGGCGATCGATGATCCCGTGAACGAGACCGTCGCTTATCCAAACTTCCCTGCCTTCTACGACTTCCTTCTTTCCCCTCTCTAGAGCTTTTTCCAAGGAAAGTGGTATAGCTTCCTTCAGGTGGTCCCTGAAGGCTTTCTCATGGAGCCTTCTTCCTCTCTCCATTGCCTCCGTCCTCCTTTGGGGAATCAGTTTAGATATTAGCAGGTACCTTGGACAGAAGATGAACTTTGCTAGATCCGTCGCTGAAACGTAGCCTCTGCGTCCCTTAGGAGCGTAAAAACGCATGGTTTTAATTCGATCTCTTCACTTTTATACGGTGGTGTAACCCTCTTTCCGGTAAGGATGAAAAGAGCCTCGACTGAGGCAACGATGATGAAAAGTCGCCAAGCTGAGGTTTGAGCATGAGGGAAACAAGAACGAAGCTTAAGAGGATCTTACTTCCTTGGAGGAAGTATAAGGAATGGAAAGAACACCGAGAAACGGCGAAGAAGGTTGCAGACATTCTTCTTGGTCATACAGATTTTGACGAGGAATATCTAAAGTCTTTAGGGGAAGATTACCTGAAGGCTGACATTCTCTTTGCTCTCCTGAAGATGGAAAAAACATCCCAAAGACGGAAAATGAACGAAAACCTCCTCAAACTAAAGAGATTGGGCCATCCTGTAGGAAAAATATTAGACGAACTGGAGGACTACATCGAATCTAAGAGTGATGTTTCATCCCCAGAGATTTTAATGACATCAGGGGCAGGCTTCTGGATTTATTCGGTAATACATCATAGTACGGCCAAGGAGAATGAAACCTACCTGTTTGATGCCTTAGCAGCTTTCCTGAGCCTCCTTGGTGGTGCTATGGCAACTAGGAGAGGTAAATGGCAAGTTCTTAGCGAGCGACTGGATAGGCTGAGAGAAGCTACAAAGCTATGACGTCGATCGACGAACTAGCTTACCTTTAAACTCTCCTCTCATTATGAGAACGGAATGAAGGTAAAGGAGTTTCTTCACTGGTTCATCCTTTCCAAGGCTATTCGAAAGTTTAACCAGCTTGCGATGGTGATATTCGTCGGAACGATTCTTGGAGAGGTTCCGTCTGTTTACGGAATCGTTGGAGCGACCCTCTTCTTCCTCGTTTACCTTAACACGTACTTCTACAACGATCTTATCGATTACGAAGACGATCTAAAGAAAGGCGCAGTTTACACGGAGAAGGTCCTCGTTAAGGGGTATTCTACGCCGAGGGAGTTCGTTATCCTCCTTGGAAACCTCTCCATCCTTTCAACATTCCTTGCTACCCTTTGGGATCCGCTGCTGGGATTTTTCAGTGTTCTGGCCGTTCTAACGAACAACCTGCGTACCCACGTTCGTGGAACGACGCTAAGACAGGTACTCCTCATGATCGTGGAGCTCTTCAACTTTGAAGCCTTTTGGAACGCCTTCTTCGGTGGTGCAATACCAACGATCTTCGTTCCCCTCTTCCTGGCCTATTCCGCAGTCTACGCTCTGGGCCATGGCGTGTATAAACTCCGTAAGAAGGGTACCTTTGACAGCATACTCCGCTCCCGCGAGATGAGGAACCTGGCCGTCATCACGTTCTTTGCCATACTATTCTCCATTCCCTCCCTCTTCCTCTCCCCTTACCACTTCGCCTTCCTCGTTTTGGGACTGCTCATTTACGTGCTCCCCATGCTGCGGCTCGTCAGTGTCGGACGGATGGACAGCCAGGAGAAGATGGATACCGTGATGGTCAACCACCTGAACGTCATGCTCCTTGTTTCCCTCGTTCTTCTCTTCGGAGCGTTTCTATACATCTACTACGGCTCTCCCCTCAACGTTTACATCCCCTTCGTTCGAGAGATGAACACCTACTACTCTCAGTTCACCTCTTACTTCGATAAGCTTCAGGCCTATATCCTAGATCAGATGTTTGGCAACGTGAGGGGTCTGCGTGCCTCCTACGATCACAATACGCCGATTATTGGACCTGCTACTTGAGCTGTACGGCCCCCAGGGCTGGTGGCCCGCCGAAACGAGATTTGAAGTTATTGTGGGGGCGATTCTAACCCAAAACACGGCTTGGAAGAACGTAGAGAAGGCCATTGCCAACCTAAAGCGGGAAGGCTGCCTAACCCCCGATAGGATCCTTTCCTGCCCAGAGG
>WAPE01000018.1 GCA_015520865.1 Candidatus Iainarchaeum sp. | reverse complement strand
GGTAAAGAGCTTCAAGGAGCGGGCCATGGCACGGAGAAAGGTAAGGGAGTACATCCGGTCCCATCTATCTGAGATCAGCGCGGAGTTTGCAAACCTTGTCATCTCCGGAAAGGACCCCCGAAGCGACGACTTCTTGATACCTTACGCCAAGAAGCTCTTTCCCTCAATACCTTTGACCCTCCCAGCCCCTCAGGCATCTTCACAGCCTGCGGTTCAGCAACCTGCTTCTCAGGCCAAGCCAAAGGAGCTTCCCAAGGAGCCTTCTAAACCAAAGGAAGAAGATTTACTCTCCCTCCTAGAAGGTAGTAAAGAATCCAAGAAGGAAGAGGAGAAAAAACCCGAGGAGAAGGAGTCGGAAGAATCAGAGGAGGACCTGCTTAAGCTCCTGGAATCCTAAGACGGAGGACCTACCTCTCCCCTCGGGAAGACAAGGACCCTTATGCTAACGGGAATGTAATAGCAGGAGACGTTTGCAGGACAGAATCGCAGGAATATCGTCGTAGACGACGTATAAACCGTTCCCATGCTGTTTATCCAGTCATCGAGCTTGGAAAAATCCCTCCTGTAGACAACGGTGCCATTTTCCTCCCTGCCATTTACCGTTACCTTGTAAAAGAGGTATACCGTGTTCCATGTCGTTCCCCTACCGTCAAGCATTACGGCGTAGTCGTACTGGTCCCTTATGGGATACATGGCCTTTTCAATAACTTCTTTTAGCCTCTCTTCGGCTGGCCCGAGCTCCTTGAACATCTCTACGTTCTCCTTGAGGTACGCTAAGAGGTAATCTGGCAGTCCTCCGGGCCTCTCGACGGAGGCGGTTACCAGCGTCCTTACGACCTGTTTGGCGTAGTAATTTATGAGGAGCTTATGGGCCTGGACGTCGAAGTTCCTTCCATAGTGGTTTGCAGCAGAGAGGACGATTCCAGCCGCTACAACTGCTATGAGGAGGAGGAAGATGGCGTCCACAACCGCTGCTATGCCCCTTGCCATACGATCACCAACATCCGGTTTACCTCGTTGAAGGGGACCTTGCCCCTCATTACCTGGTACGTCACGGGGAACGCCGCCGACACGTATTCCTCTGAAATTGATTTTATGACATTTTGGGGCGACTCATACTTGAGATCATCCTGCTTGGCTGCCACAAGGCCGTTTCCGTTTCCGCAACGGGTGTACAGGTCATCGTCATACGTAGTTATACAGATGTAGTAGTTTACGGGTATAGTTTGCTTCAGAACGGACTGAACCTCGTTGAAGTTGTTCTTTGTGATCACCCCTGCTTCTGTTACCCTATCTACGATCTGGATGAGGGAGAAAACGAGATCTATGCGCTTGTTCTTCTGGTTAACGATATTCATGGCCGATACGAGGCTGCCGAAGAAGATTAGGAGTGCCAAGACGATGGGAATAATCGTCCCCATTTCCATAACGGCTATACCTTTCAACTGCAGCTCCCCTCAGCTTTCTGGTTTATATCACTACAAGTAGGATCCTTTCCACAGTTATAAATGTTGAGGGTCATCTCGTTTACCGTCAGGTTCTTCTGGAGCTCAAGTATGGAACCTGCATCTACATCCCCCTTGGGATAGTAGATGTTCACCGTCCTTCCCGGTAGGTAGATGTCAACCCTGTAGACGTAAACGGCCGTTCCACGCGGATTGAGAATGGCAATACCCAGGATCGCCTTATCCTTGTTCTCTTTGACACAACCGAACCTTACCTTGTAGCCGATTCGAACGGGGCCGGCCTGGAGAACGTTAGGTAACCTTATCTTCCTGTTTTCGGCTGAGATAGTTAGATTCAGGGCTATGGAACGGATCTGCTCGCCTATGTTCGTCGCTACACCTTTGGCGGAACCCCCAAGGAAAACCCTGCCGAGGAGGTCTTGATAGGATACGAGGAGACCCAGTAAAAGGAAGAGGAAAGCTAAAAGGACGAGTCTAGAGAGGATGTAGTCCAACATGCTAACCTCTCCTGCATATCACGACGGGCTCGCCAGTTGTTAGAAGTTTCTTTATGACAAAAACTCCAAAGGGCGGCCGCAGTACCATCCCGCGAGTTAAATCGTTTGTCACGTTTGTTCCATCCTCCCCGCAACTTTCACTCTTCCCCCAGTTGATATAAGAAGAAACCCCTTCCACGCAGACGGGAACGTCTCCAAGAACCTCGGTTTTTCCTCCAACCAGCCTAACAGCCCTTAATCTAACGATGGTACATCCT
>WAPE01000017.1 GCA_015520865.1 Candidatus Iainarchaeum sp. | reverse complement strand
GTATGGGGATACTGGACGGGCTCTATATCGGTGATATATCGTTTCCTGAGGAGTTCTTGAAGCGCTTCGAGGGGCCGGCCCTCGGTTTAGAAGGAATTAGAAAGTATTTAGGAGTTAGGAGCCGGCCCCTCGTGGGAACGATCGTGAAACCAAAGGTAGGACTTGCACCAGCCGAGTTTGCCGAGGTGGCCTATAAGGCATGGGCCAATGGATTGGACCTCGTGAAGGATGACGAGAACCTCGTAGATCAAGACTTCTGCCGTTGGAAGGAGCGATTTGACAGGGTTTTCGAGGTGTTGGATAAGGCGGAGAAGGAAACAGGGGAAAAGAAAGTTTATTCTGTGAACATAACAGACTCCTCCCTCGAGCGAATGATCGAACGGTTAGAATACCTCCACGAAAGGGGCCACAAGACCGCGATGGTGGATGTCTTTGTGATGGGGTTGGGTTTGCTTAGTGAGGTAATTAAGGAGGCGAAAAAGCTAGGAATCTGGCTCCACGGGCACAGGGCAGGCTACGCAGCCCACCACAGGGCAGAGTTTGGCGTAAACTTCGAAGTTTATGCGAAATTCTACAGGATACTCGGAATCGATCAGCTCCACGTGGGAACGGGTGTAGGGAAGATGGGGGATGCCCCACTGGAAGTTAGGAGACTCAGGGACGTCATCGTAGAACATTATCTGCCTCCCGAGTTCTACCTCCTGAGTCTTGAGATGAAGTATCCGGAGCACATCAAGCCCCTCTTCCCCATCGCCTCGGGAGGGCTCCATCCGGGCCACGTAGACGCCCTTTCGGTGGTATACGGAAAGGACGTCATCGTTCAGGCAGGTGGAGGGGTCCATGGGCATCCAAAGGGAACGGAAGCCGGTGCAAGGGCTATGAGGGCAGCCGTCGAAGCCGTCGAAGAGGGGATATCGGCCCTTGAGATGGCAGAGAAGGTTCCAGAGCTAAAGGAAGCCCTAGACTACTGGGGTTATAAGGATCCAAAAGAGGTGAAGGAGATCTTCAGGATAGCAGAGGAGCACGGTGAGGTTCTAGATATCCTAGTAAAGAGAAGGGGATTCGAGGGCTTCAAAATGGTTATGGAGGATGTACGGCTTTAACCGATGTAGCTGGGGCCCTCTTCCCTCTTCTTTATCTTTCTCCTCATCTTCTTCATCTGCTCGGCGAAGCTCTCGTACCAACGAACAACCTCGGGATCGAGGGAAGGCCGAACCTCCTCCATGGCCCTCTCGAAGTGCCTCATCTTCACCTTCGTCGGTCTCATTCCGCTCTCTTCGAGGGCAATGAAGACGGCTTCCCTGACGAGGGCCATAAGGTCGGCTCCGGAGTAGTTCTCCGTCATCTCAGCAAGCCTGTCGAGATCGACGTCCTTATCCAACGGTACACCCCTCATATGAACCTTGAGGATCTCCTTCCGGGCTTCTTTATCGGGCGGAGGAACGTAGATAATTCTATCGAACCTGCCCGGCCTTAGAAGCGACGGATCAACGATGTCGGGACGGTTCGTTGCCGCTATCACCACGACGTCCTTTAGCTCGGCGATGCCGTCCATCTCTGTGAGCAACTGGTTCACGATTCTATCGGTGACGTGGGAATCGGGAAAGAGCCCCCTCATTGGAGCAATTGCATCGATCTCGTCGATGAAGATGACCGCTGGAGCGCTCTGACGGGCCTTCTGGAATACCTCACGGATTGCCCTTTCGCTCTCGCCCACCCACTTCGAAAGAACCTCCGGTCCCTTTATGGCGATGAAGTTTGCCTCACTCTCAGTTGCGACGGCCTTTGCTAGAAGGGTTTTGCCTGTTCCTGGGGGTCCGTAGAGTAGAATTCCTCGGGGAGGCTTTATTCCCATCGCTTCGAAGGTTTCGCGGTACTTAAGGGGATACTCGACGGCCTCCTTGAGCTTCTTCTTGACCTCCTTGAGCCCTCCGATGTCGTCCCAGTGTACGTTGGGCACCTCGATGAAGACCTCCCTCAGTGCGGAAGGTCGGACCTCCTTCAAGGCTTCTTCAAAGTCCTCCCGACGAACGACGAGCTCTTCGAGGACCTCCGGCGGGATCTCCTCCTTGTCAAGGTCTATCTTGGGTAAAACCCGCCGGAGGGCCTTCATAGCTGCTTCCCTGACAAGGGCAGCAAGATCTGCCCCTACAAAGCCGTGGGTTCTTTCTGCAAGCTCCCAGAGGAGGGAGTTTCTTAGGGCCGTCTCGACGCGCTCCCTAACCACGTAGGAAGCGTCTTCTATGAGCTTCTTGGCTTCTTCCAGCGAAGAAGCCTCTAAGATTTTATCGTAAAGCTCCTTCAGCTCTTTGGAGTAGGAGAGCTCCCTCTCGAGGATCTCTCCAACCTTTTCCTCCTTCTCCCTTTGCACCTTTCGGCCAATCTCTCCTTTGAGTTCCTTTATTGCCTCACTAACCTCTTCTCCTTTCCTTATTCTCTCTAAAGCCTTTTCTGCCGCCTCGATTTCTTCGATCAGGTCCCCAACAACCTGCTTTACCCTTTCCAGCGAGTCGTAAACATCCAGGGGGACGTGGCGGGTATGGATCTGGAGAATCTCAAAGCGGCCCTTCTTGTCGGGAACGGGGAGTTCTATCTCCCTATCGAATCTTCCGGGTCTTCGGAGGGCCGGATCAATGGCATTGGGGCGGTTGGTGGCCGCGATGACAATTACGTCGCCCCTGGCCTCCAGTCCATCCATGAGGGTTAATAACTGAGCTACCACCCTCCTTTCGACCTCTCCGACAACCTCTTCCCTCTTTGGAGCAATTGCATCG
>WAPE01000016.1 GCA_015520865.1 Candidatus Iainarchaeum sp. | reverse complement strand
TGTGTATAAGAGACAGACCGTATTCCGGGACCGCTTCCCTTATGAGGTAAGGGATCCTCCTTACGATCTGCTTCATAGAAGTTTCTGCCCGATCACAGGACCTTATTCGGTAAAAGAGTGATGGGGCTGTCAGCTGATGAAATTCTAGAACAAACTCTACGCCTAGCAGGACGCTTTGGGGAAGCGCATAAATCCTCTCCTCTTCTGGGCCATCTAGCCTCCTGAACCCATCCATCACCCAGTTGTACAACCTTCTTGCCTCGGGATTATTTCTTACGGAAGGATACACGTAGAATTCTCCCCTTTCCATGGCATTATATATACCTTCCACCGCTATCTTGAGCGTCCGATGTCTCTTCAGCTCGTTGAACGTAGTGAGTGGCATCTTCCCCCTTAGGGTTACTGAAAACTCTGTGGCATATCTGTATGCGATCCTTGAGAGCTTTACTGTGTTCTCAACGAGCTCTTTCCACGTTCTGGGTGGAGTTCTTCGAATATCCTTTATGATCTCCTTCATTTTCTCTACACCATCCGTTCTTCCGTTCCAGCTGTAGGAAGCAACCTCCCAATCGCCCGCCTCGAGCTTTTCGTGATGGAAGGGATGGGGGAAGGGTCCTCCCATGGTGGGAGCGTTCCGCGTGGTTAGATAGATCTCGGCTACGTCAGACCTAAGCACTTCATCCTCAACGAGGTCCAAGAATTCTGAAATCTCTCGATGCTCCCCTCCCCACTTCCTCAATCCAGAGACGCTCTCCACTGAAAAGACTGCTAGCATGTGGGTTGGGGTTCCTAGACCGAGGACGCCTCGAGCCTCCTCCCTTCGAATCCCCAGGTCCACGATTTCTTTGTAAACCTTTATCTCCTCCCTTACGAAGTCCCTGACGTCGTTTCCTACCCAGCCAGGCATCTCCGGTTTTTCTACTGGCACGTATCGTTGTGATAGAACCATATAGGAGCCGTAGGGATAGGCTGTCACAAAGAGGTCAAGGATCCTACTTCCCTTTATGGAAAATAGAAGAGCGGTCGACGTCGTCATCGACGCATAGCCCCTCACGATTGCGTTCAACAAGATCTCCCTTACTTTCTCTTCGATCTCCTCTCTGCCCATCCGTTCCTTCATTTCGTTGAAATCGCTCGTTGATATCGTCCCAAAACCACCGAGGGCTATGATCTCCTCCGGTCCCAAAGAATCAACGTGGGGAAAGGTATCAAGCAGCTTAACCTCCACACCCATCCCTTGTGGAAAATCCTTAATAGCGGCGGCCTTTGGTTTACAAACCGGCATCTTCGAAACTCTAATCCCCTTTAAGAGAAGCCGTTTAATTACCTCTTCTCCACAATCTTCTTATGATCCTTACGATAAAGGACCCTAGGGTCTTTGATGCCCTTGTTAGGGGAGAGAAGCGCTACGAAGGACGCCGTTGGGACGCGTCCTACGACTCGTTAAAACCAGGAGACTACGTACTCTTTGTTTTGGAAGGATCCCGCGAGATCCTCCTTTCACGGGTGAAGTCGATCCACCGCTTTGCCACGATAGAGGAAATGGTCGAAAACCTCTGGAAAGATCTTATTCCCTTTGCTAGGGATCCTTCTGAGGCCTTGAAGGTGTATAAGCAATTTTACTCACCTTCAGACCCGGCTGTTGCCATCGAAGTCGAACCGATAAAGCTGTTTTTGGCGGAAGAAAGGCATTTGAGGAAGTGGCTAGGCATAGGTTTCAGGCCGTTGATCGTGGCGGTCGGTGTAGACGGAAACGAGCTTTACGACGGCCATTTTGGCGACTCACCAGAGTTCCTTATCTTTCGCTGTTCCTTCGATGGTTGTGAGCTCGTAGAAAAGCGTAAGAATACGACGGAAGTCGAAGAAGAGGAGGAACACGAGCCACACCACGGAAATCCCAAGAAGTTCAGGGCTGTTCTGTCTCTGCTCTCCGATACAGATGTTTGGGTAGCCTTTAGGATGGGTCCAAACTACCTGAGGATAGTTCGGGAGTCTGACAAGGTGCCCTTCCTCGCCGGTACAAAGAATCTAGAGGAGGCCCTTGAGAGGGTTAGAAGAAAGCTTCTAGAACTTTCCCTCAAGAGGTTATGCCAATGGAGATAGGTGCCACGGAGAAGAAAGCTTCAGAAGGTAGATTGAAGGTAGCCCTCCTCTATCCTGGTACCTACAAAGAGGCCATATCTTCCCTTGGTCACCTCATCGTCTACGAGCTCCTCAACGAAAACCCAGACGTTGTTGCACACCGTTTTACCCTAGAGAGTCCTTTTTCCATCGAGGAAAACCTCCCCCTTAAGGCCTACGATGTTATAGTTGTTTCCGTTCACTTCGAGCCCCAGCTACCGAAGCTACTTTCCTATCTATCAAGGTACGGTGTTCCGCTTCGACGAGAGAGTCGCGAAACGCGCATCATTCTTGGAGGTCCCGGTGTATGGAACCCATATCCCTCTTCTGCCTTTGCCGACGGTTACTTCATCGGAGACGGGGAAGATACCGTTCCAAAACTCCCGGACTTCGTTCATCTACCTCCCGAGGACTGGAAGATGAAAGGGTTTTACTCTCCCTGGAACGACGAGCCCACTTCTTTTTCCTACCACGACTTTTCGCGGTCTTACCACCACATTCTCTCCGATTCCACAGCCTACGGACGTTTTCCGTTATTTTTAGAGGTAAATCGAGGTTGTCGTTTTGCTTGTAGGTTTTGCCTCATCGGCTGGACCCAGCCCCAAAGGAATAGAAAACTCAGCCAGATCGTAGAAATAATGGAGGAGCACTTTTCTCGCGGGGCAGAGAGAGTCGTTTTCATGGGTTCTGACGTTCTAGCCCATCCACATATCGATAGGATCCTCGACGATCTTGCCTACTTCAGGATCCCGTTTTCCCTTCCATCTACGCGTCTAGATAAACTTACAGACGAGTTCCTCTCCATTTTAGGAAAAGCGGGAGTAAAAACTCTTACTGTGGCCCCTGAAACGGCCTACTGGAAGCGAAAGCTCTTCATTGCCAAACTCATCGATAACGAAAGCGTTGTAGATGCAGCAAAGAGGGCAAGGAGCTACGGCATAAGGAAGCTAAAGCTGTACTTCATGGTAGGATACCCCGGAACGACGGAAGAGGAGGTCAAAGCGTTGATAGACCTTGTGAAAGAGGCGAGAAGGTACATCATGGTTACGGGGACGGTGTCGGTCTTCGTTCCAAAACCTTACACGCCCTTCCAGTACCTTCCTATGGAGAGGATCGAGGAGACCGCCCGGTGGTTAAAGCTAATCAAAAAGGAAACCCATTTGGATGTCATGAACCCAAAGCGGGCCGCCCTTCAAGCCTTATTATCCATTGGCGACCGTAGGATATCGGAGCTCCTTCTTAGAGCTTACAAGAACTTCAACTACCATTACTGGAAAAGGGCAGCCAGCGAGATGGGCATAAACATCGATGACTATCTTTACGGATCGAGAGAAACGCCTTGGATGGAGAAAATAAGGACCTACGTCCATCCAAGGGGGATAAAGGAGGGCTTTGAGGTGGCCCTGGAGGTGATGAATTGATAGCAGGAGTTTTCTTCAAGACAGGAGACAGATTCGCCAACAAAATCCTGGATTTTCTTGAATCTTTCGAGGAAGAGCTCATTAGGGGTTTGGGAAGGGTGTTCGTTTACTCTGCCCATCGAACCAGTGCTTACTTCGTCCCAACCCCGGATTCATTTAGCTACAATGCAAACCGATACGAGAGGAGCTTTCTAGAGGCTATTGGAAGGCCGTCAATCCTTCTTTCCCTTCTCCCCTCTGAGTCGGTAACCATTTATCCCACCGGGAACGTGACCTCCTCAAACCCTCTCCTCATACCCACCTTCAGCCCCCGCAGGGTGTCTCCCGTCGAACCCGACCTTTTAGGAACCCTTTGGCTTGCTCTAAGGAGAAAGGGGCTGAATCCAGAGATCCTTGCCGTACACGACCCACCCTCTACATTAAACCATCCTCACCTCGTTCTTTCCTTTCCTGGGGACCTCGTTGAAGATGTTCTGGTATCCCTCCTCGCCTCCCTTCGAAGGAAAAAGGTTTTCGTTCCCCATGTCACGGTCGGGCGTACCTTTGCAGCCAGATACTTCTATCCCCTCATAGAGAAGCGGCGCGTTCCTGCTTATCACGTCCCTTACCACTGGGTACACTTCTTGGACGAAGAGCTCTTTGAA
This sequence comes from Candidatus Iainarchaeum sp., assembly GCA_015520865.1. Taxonomy (GTDB): domain Archaea; phylum Iainarchaeota; class Iainarchaeia; order JAADDC01; family JAADDC01; genus WANZ01. The sequence continues at coordinate 2,833 of WAPE01000016.1, read as the reverse complement.
GAGATGAAGAGAAAGGGCAACGTTCGCAGCATCCTCGTTGAAAAAGGTCTAGTACTCCCAGGGGAACTTCCTCATAAGGAAGTCTGATAGGAACGTTGCAAATCCCCCGTTCTTCATGTACTTCAGCACTTCTCTCCCTTCGACGACTTCATAGCCCTCCTTTATGACGTTTCCGAGCTCCCCGCCGATACCCCCCTCCTTTACTATTTCCTCCATCGCTTCCATAACCTCGACCAAGAGGCTCTTTTCTTCTACAAAGTAGAAGGCATATAACCGCCCATCTTTTATGAACGGGCCGTAAGGATCGTTTCTATGTTTTTCCAGGAACCTTTCCGCGTTCTCTCTGTTGGTTACGGGTGGTCCCTCTCTAACGTGTATCCTTGCTGTATACCTGCCTCCAACCTCGATAAGAACGGCTACTAAGGTTCTTTCGTCCGTCCAAACGCCCCTTTGAACGATAAAGTTATCCTTCTGCAGGAGCTTTCTCTCCAAGCGCCTGCCCAACTTCTTTAACTGCCCCCAAACGTTATCCGGGGCTGCTCCTCTTGGATACTCCATAAAAACGCCGACGAGGCGACTACGCCTTTGATCCAAGATTTCCTTCACGACCGAAGGCTGGAGCTTTGGCTTTTTCGGGAAGAAAAACTTTATGGACGGGTTCTTCAAGAACTCTCGAGCCGCGACGATGAAGGTTGCCATGGAACTCTTCGAAACGGTATGGGCAACGTTCCTGTAGGGATCTACAGGGTCCACTACGATAAGGGGCCGTTTTTCCTTGATCTTCCCGTGTCCTTCGATGTCTATGTACTCTCCCCATCGCCATTGGCTCGCCGCTTTTAGTGTAGAGAGGAAATCCCCGTAGTAGAGAATAAGGAGTTCGCAAAGGTAGCCCGAAAACCCTTCAACCTTTATTTCAGCTCCATACACTCCGATACCCTTCATAAATGCCTTCAATAGCCTAACTTCATCTTTCTGCCACTCCTTTAGATGTCTTTTTACATATTTATTGTGGAGAGGGGTTCTGTCGGTCGCAGAGAGGGGCCTTTCCCCTGGATTGATCTTATACGCTGGGACGATCTCGACATCGATTCCATCGATCTTTACCTTTAGGTAGGGGTGCTGAGCATAGAGAAGTTCTCCCCCTAGCTTTCTGGCCATCTCCTTTACTTCTTCCTCCATAACCCCCCGGTCTGCACCCTTTGGATAGAGAAGGAAAACGTCTATATCGGAAGAGCCCCTGAGGTTTGTATTCCTCGCCGAACTACCTGCGAAAACAATTTCCTCAAAGGAAAAGTCGTTTTTCAGATCCAACAGAATCCCTTCAACCTTTTTCATGACTTCTTTTAGCTTTTCTTCTTCCTCCGGGGTTGGTTTTATCCTTTTCAGGACCTCCTTGAGCAGCTCCTCCATCCCGTTTAAATGATTCCTCTCCTTTTATAGCGTGACGATCGATCCGAGGAACTACGTTGCGGTCCTCGAGGGAAAGCCCTACGGCCGCTACGTGATAAGGGTTCCAGAACTCTCAGAAAGGGAGAAAAAGCTGTTGCAACTTCTAAGGTCGGTCCTCTCCGGTGAGAAATCCCTCAATCAGGTTGATCTATCCTTTCTAGGAGAGTATCGAGACGATTTTGTCACCCTCGTAAGGGATGACCTCCGAAAGGTTCCACCACGACGGTTCTTTACTTCAGAAGAGCTCATCTCCGTAGCAGAGTCTTTCTTTGAGGATCTGAAGGTTGTAGGTGTAGAAAACCCTTACATAGCTCTAAAGGCAGTTTTTGATGCCTACGGCTTGGGGGACATCGAATTCCCCCTTTACGACCCCGACATCGAAGAGATACTAATTAATGGCACGAAGAATCCCTCGTTCGTTTATCACAGCTCGGAGGGATACCTAGAAGCAAAGCTTGATTTCGACCTGCGTAGAATTACGAGAAAGCTCCTTCACTACTTCGGAAGACCGGCTTCTCATATTGTAGATGGCCATCTACCCAACGGTAGCAGGGTTAATATCGCCTTGGAGCCCGTTAGCGAAAGGGGAACGTCCATTAGCATAAGGAAGTTCAGGCGAATGCGCCTGACCCTGTTAGACATCATACGAAACGGAACGATGAGCGTCGACGTTGCCGCATACCTCTGGTTACTTTTGGAGGGTATGGGGGTCGTTCCCCATAACCTCATCGTCGCAGGAAACACAGGTGGAGGTAAGACAACAACACTAAACGCCCTTCTTGATCTAGTCCCCTTTAATGAACGTATAATAACCATTGAGGACACCCGCGAGCTAAATCTCCTTCATCCCAATTGGGTAGCCCTAACGAAAGAATACGACGACGTAGAGCTTCGAGATCTCCTCATAGGAGCCCTTCGTATGAGACCTGACCGTATCGTTGTGGGTGAGGTGAGGGGTCCCGAAGCGGAAACACTATTGGCCGCCATGAATGTTGGTCACAGCGGAATGGGCACCCTTCACGCTAATTCAGCTAGAGATACCCTTCGAAGGCTATCTTCACCCCCTATGAACGTCCCTGAAGAGATGCTCCCTGTTCTGAACCTCGTTGTAGTTCAACACAGGCTCAGGATGCCAGGGAAGGGCACCATCCGAAGGGTGACCGAGGTCGTTGAGCTTGCACCCCTCGAAGGTTCCGTGAACACCGCTGTAATCTTTCGCTGGGACCCATCCACCGATAAGATTAAGCGTACCGACATACCGTCCACCCTCATTGATCGGATGAGCGAGTACCTTCACGTATCGAAATCTAGGATAGCAAAGGAGCTAGAAAAAAGGAAAAAGATCCTTACCTACGCTATTAACGCTCGTCTTGACCGCGTGAAG
>WAPE01000015.1 GCA_015520865.1 Candidatus Iainarchaeum sp. | reverse complement strand
TTCTGGAGAAGCGCGGTATAGAGAACAGGGAAGTGATTATCACGAGCGGCGCCCAGGAAGCCATAGCCCTCGTTGCGCTTTACCTTAGGGGGAGAGGGGTCCGAATGGGAAACCCTACATTTCTAGAGGCCCTTTCAGCCTTTAGGACCCTTGGAGCATCTGTTTCACCTGCCTACATCGACGAAAATGGGGAGGTGCCCGACATCGCCGACGCGTTTTACGTGATCCCTACCGGACACAACCCGACGGGGTATACGATGAGTCTAGAACGACGGGAGGCCTTTGCCCAGCTCTCGGATCGAGTTCTTATCGTTGAAGATGCCGCCTACGAGCTCATCTACTACGATAAATACAGACCACCCATCGCTTCCCTCACTGATAAAAGCATCTACATTTTCTCATTCAGCAAGATAATTGCTCCTGGCCTCCGGATAGGTGTTCTAGCTGTTCCTGAGGGTATAAAAGAAGAGTTGTTGAAGCTCCGATCTATACTGAACATCTGTGCTCCAACAGAATCCCAATTCCTGGTCCTGGAGCTCCTTCGGAGAGGGGTCGTCGAGAAAAACGCCGAAAAGGCTCGAGAACTTTATAAGAGGAAGCGAGATCTGCTTGTGAAGGAGTTGAAGCCCGTTCTTGAATTTTCGGAACCGAAGGGCGGCTTCTTCCTCTGGACACGCTTTCCAATCGATGCCTTCGAGTTCCTGGAGAAGGTAAAGGAGCAGGGCGTCGTTTTTGTCCCTGGAAGAGATTTCTACATAACAAAGCCAGATCTCCGGTCCGCCCGCCTCTCCTTTTCCTACGAAACCCCCGAACGGATTTCAGAAGGAGCAAAGATCATTCGCGAGACCTTGGAAGAACTTTAGCATCTATAACCACTTTCCAAACCCTTGGCGCATAGTCCGCCACCTTCCTTTCAAGCAAGAACTCTACATCATAGCCCCATTTACCTGCTATCTCTTTTATCTTCTTCTCAGCCCTTGAGTAGGGATCCTCCGCGGGCCCAAAGGTGTAGAAGTGGATGATACCCCCCTCTGGCTTTAGAGCTTCCATGGCAACGTCTAGGAAGTCTTCTGCAGACTTCGGCAGCGGCATAATCACCCTATCGGCCATTCGTGAGAACATTCGAGGTACAACGTCTCTAACATCTCCCCAAACCGGTATGATCTTTCTCTCTAGCCTGTTATGTTCAACGTTCTTTACCATGAGCTCGTAGGCTTTCGGGTTGAGCTCCACGGCATAGATCTTCTTTACCAACGGTTGCTTCTTTGCTATAACGAGTGGATAGGGTCCGACGCCAGCAAAGAGCGCCGCAACCACCTCACCTGGTTTTACCTGCTCCGCTATTCTTTTCCTTTCGAAGGAATGTCTTACCGAAAAGTAGACACTTCCCACCTCTACCCACATCTCTACGCTATGTTCTTTGTACAACGTAAGAAGGTTCTTCTCTCCAGCGATCACCCTAACCGGCTGAACCCTATAGGGCCCTGAGGTAGGCCCTTCCTCCACTGCTACGGTCCTTACATTGGGATGAACCTTCATTATCGCCTCTGCTATGATCCTTTCCTTTTCTCGCAGCTCCTCTGGTATTTCTATAACGGCTACGTGACCTATGATGTCAAAGGACTTCACCAAAGATCTTAATTCCTCCTCCGAGAGGACCCTCTTCAGGGCTTCCTCCAAACTCCTTGGCTTCCTTCTAGTGGGCGGAAGATCCACGTCCACGACCTCGTATCCTTCTATAGCTTCTTTAACCGGGAAGAAAACAAAGTTGCCCCTCTTTACTACTTTGTATTCCGTGTTTAACAGACTCTTCTTTTCTAACTCCTTCTTCGCCCTTTCCGCCTCCTTTTTTGGGACCTTTACAGCCAGAACCACAACGAAAGTTCGGAGAAAAATAGTTAAAGCCTCAGCCCCTTCATCTAACATGCTCTACCTCGTCGGACTCGGACTATCACCGGACCACCTGAGCGAGGAAGCTCGGAGGATCCTTTCCTCCGTTGAAACAGTTTACCTCGACACGTACACCAACGTTTTACGAGAAGAGGATATCCTAGCCTATGAGAGGGCCGTCGGAAGAACTTTTCTTCGAGCCCAGCGCAAGGACCTCGAGGATGGAATGAAGAAGCTCATAGATGAGGCCAGGAGGAAGGACGTTGCCATTGCAGTTTCTGGAGATCCCTTCACCGCTACTACCCACGTTTCCATCTACGTAGAGGCCCTTCGAAACGACATCCCCGTCCAGTACGTTCTAGGGATCTCCATTCACACCGCCGCAATATCCCTTTCGGGCCTCCAACACTACAGATTTGGCTCCATTGTCACGGTCCCCTACCTCTGGAAGGAGAGCCCCTCCTTCTATGAGCGAATCCATCGGAACATGCGCAACAACCTCCATACGCTACTTCTATTCGATCTCCACCCGGAGCCGCTCGATATGAAGACAGCTCTTAACGCGTTACTTTATTGGGAAAAGAGGCGGCGGCTCCGGGTGATAGAGCTCGGCGACCTCGTGGTTGGAATGGCACGGATTGGTCGCGAGGATTGTTTCAGGTTTGTAGGAACCGTTGAGGAGCTCTTGGATGTGGAATGGGGCGATCCCCCATTTTCGCTTGTCGTTCCCGCAGAACTCCATCCCTTTGAAGAAGAAACCCTCTACACGATTCGGAGGTATGTCAATGGAAGATGTAAGCCAGAAGGCTGAGAGGTACATCTCCATAACGAGGAGGGCGTTGGAAGAGGTAGAGGTCGTCCCTCCCGAAAAGAGCGAACTGAGGAAGATAGCAGAATTTCTCGTCGATATGGCCCAGAGGTACCTATCCGACGCCGAGTACTTCCTTCAGAAGGGAGATTTTGCGACCGCACTGGCTTCCGCTTCCTACGCCCACGCCTGGATCGATGTGGGTGTCGTCCTCGGTCTATTAAAAGGAGAAGATCCTAAGATCTTCATGGTGGAACCATGATCAGTGCCAGGTTCAGGGGCCACACGGAACCCATAATGAAGAGGATAGCGAAGTTCTTCGTGGGACTTCCTCCCAACGCCGTCACACTACTATCCATCCTCTTTGCCCTCGCCGCAGCCTACCTGTTTGCCGAACAGGCATGGTTCGCCGGAGGCTTTATGGCCATTGTTGCAGCGTTCTTGGACGCCCTCGATGGGGCGATAGCGCGTTTAACAAAGCGCACAACAAAGTTTGGGGCATATCTAGATGCTGTCGTAGATCGATACGTTGAAGGAATCCTCCTCTTCGGTATAGGGCTCGGAACGGGCCTCTGGATATGGGTGTACCTCGCTATGCTGGGCGCATTGCTCATTCCCTATGCTAAGGCTCGGGCTGCCATGGAAACGGAGATCGACAACATTAACTGGCCGGACCTTATGGAAAGGGGCGAACGGCTCATCATGATAACGGTGCTCTTCCCTATATGCGCCTTCTACGGCTACTCTGAGGCCTGTCTCATAGCTATGGTGGTCCTCTTCCACTTCACAGCCATTCAGCGTATCTTACGTGTGTATTATCGTCTGAGGTGATGTGTTGGGGCTCTACGACGAATCCCCGCTCTGGCGAATCCCGGTCAGGCCTATCTACATCTTGATAGCTGTTTTTCTACTCCTTGACGTGTGGCTTCTTCTTCCTCCCCGGATCTCCATCTCTCCTGACCTCTCGAGATCCCCCATAAGTCCAGGAAAGAACGCCATTCTCTGGGTAACGATAAAGAACAACGGATCTACCCCTCTGACGGGTGGATTCCTCTTCATCGATTCAGAGTCTCCCTTTATTGAGGTGAACGGAGAGCTTTTCCTTCCAGACATCCCTGCTGGAGGTGTTGTCTCCGAGAAGATACCCCTTTACGTGAAGAACGGGGCTCCCTCGGGCGACCACCTCGTTAGGATCTTCGTATCCTTTCCAGGCAACACCAACGTCGTTTACTACAAGGTGAGGGTGGGATGACGGTCCCCTTTCAGGAATTCATCGCCTCCTTTGGCTATTTGGGTATCTTCTTCGCCGTCCTTATCACGAGTTTGTCTCTCTTTGTCGGAATCCCCACGGCAACCTACGTTTCCATCGCCACGATCTTTGGCTTGAACCCCATCTTGACCAGCGCCATAGCTGCTGTCGCCGGAGCCCTCGGTGAAAGTCCAGCCTACGTAATAGGCCTTGGTTCGAAGAAGGTTATCGAGAAGAAGTACAAAAAGGTCCTCGTTTACTGGGAGGAGATCTTTCGGCGCTACGGCTTCTGGGCCATCGTCCTTATCGCCGCCTTTCCTTTGGCCCCCGACGAGATCGCCGGACTCCTTGCTGGTACCGCCCGATATGACTACCTGAAGTTTCTTGTAGCTACAGCCCTTGGAAAGTTCTTCAAGTACCTCGTAGCTGCCTACATCGGCGTTTATTTAGGTCATCACTTCTTCTCGTGAAAGAAGGATGCTGCATACTTCTCAGGTTCGGTTGTAACAATGAATTCGAGGTCCCTCGGGAATGCCTTCCTGTAGTTCTTCCACGTATAGCGTTCGTCCATCAATACAACCACGCCTCTGTCCTTTTCGCTCCGAATAAGCCTCCCCATGGCCTGCAAAACCTTCGTCATGGCGGGAAAGATATAACCATAGAGCCAGCCCCTTCCGTACTTCTCCTCGTAGTATTCTATGAGCTTTCGGGTTTCTAACGTCATCTCTGCCAGGGGAATCCCCACAATGATCACTCCAACGAGGTCCTTTCCGGGGTAGTCAACTCCTTCCGAAAGGGAGCCCCCAGCAACTCCTAAGAGGACCGCTCCCCTCTCCCGCTGGGCTCTAAAGTTCTCAAGAAGCTCTGCTATTTCCTCCGGTTTCATCCCTTCTTCCTGGACGAAAACAGGCTTCTTGGTTTTGATTAACGGCTTGATAGCCCTAAGGAGCTCGTAAGAAGGGAAAAACACCGCTACATTGCCCGGTATCGCATTTAAGATCTGAGAAACCTTTCTTCCTATTTTTAGGAACTCCGTGTGGACCCTCCTTCTAAATCGGGTCGTCACCTCAGGGTAAACAAGTACGAGCCTGTTCTCCTTGGGGAATGGCGAAGGATACTCCCTCAGAACAGCCCTATCGAAGGGAATACCTAAGAGATCCCTGTACATCTCTGGAGGCGTCAAGGTTCCGCTGACGAGGATCGAAGCGTGGAGCTCCTGGAAGATCTCACCTGCCAAGAAGGACGGATCTAGGTTCTTCTTCACAAAACTCAACATTTCTCCCTTCCGCTTTACGTACCTCAAGTAACCTTCTTCCCCCTCCTCCCACGTCGAAAGAAACCTCCCCACCCTTAAAAGTGCCGATCGTGTCCTTCCGCTGATTTCCAAGTACTCTTTCCCCAACTCTATGAGATCTTCTCCCAGAGACGAAACATCTGCCTGGAAGGCCTCCGAAATAACATCTATGTCGATTTCCCTCTCTTCACCGTCCCTTAACTTGTTCTTCCAGAATTCTAACCTCTCTCTGGCATCGAGGAGGATCTTGTAGACCTCCGGGTCGATGCCCGATGCTTCCCTTGCAGCCCTCTCCAGGTAAGACACCCTCAGCGTCGACGTTAAGACCTTCCTGATCCTTTCCGGTAGGTTATGGGCCTCATCGACGATGAGAACGATGTCTTCCAGGTCTTTCTTCAGCTTCTTTCGGAAGATCTTACCTACCCTTGGCGAAAACAGGTGATAGTAGTCGCCAATGACTACATTGGCATCGGATAGCTTTAGGAACGCCAGCTCGTGGGGGCAGTAGCCGTTCTTCTTTCCCCAATCGATGAAAAAGAAGTGATCGAGAACGCCATCTTCTGGAAGTTCCGGCGAAGAAAAGAGGAGTTTTCTAAAGAAGGGGCACTCTTCAGATTCCTTGAGCTTTCTGCATACCTCGTAAAAGTCCTCGCCCCTCAGCTTCGACGCCAAGGGGTGGATGCACATGTACTGCTTCCCTACAACTTCAACCGCCCTTATCCTTACCCCGAACTTCTTCTCCATCCCCCTCAGAACCTTTAGAACCATCTCGTGCTGGGAGATCTTCGGAGAAAGGTAGATCACCGTTTTTCCTTCCCTTAGAGAGAAGGGCACCGACGGTGCGAGAACTGCATCTGTCTTTCCGATCCCTGTCGGTGCGTGGGCCAGAAGGTGTTTCCCCTCCTTTAAAGCGTACTTCACGTCCTCTATGAGGAGATCTTGGAACTTCCTGGCCCTCGGGTGGCGTAGCATAACCTCAGGGATCTCCACACTTCTATCTGGAGGCTTCCAATTTAAACAGGACCATCCCAAATCTTTCTGTGAAAAAGATCGTCATCGAGGGAAAGGAGTACCTCGAGCTTCCTAAGGACTTAAGGAGAAAGAAGCTCCTTATTCTGCGCCTTGACGACGGTCTATACGTCGTTGGAACGGAGGATCAGGTTCGGTCCCTCGTTAAACGGCAGGTGAGCTATCTAGCTTACAAGAAGCTTCAGGGAACCCCTAGAAGGGAAAGAGAAGAGAAGAGGTCTGAAAGGGAAGGAAGGATCATAAAGGCTCCTCAAACCTCTCCTCCAAAGGATTCTGGCTACTGGATCTTTGACACGGAGCAGGAGGCAATGATCTTCTCAAGGAAGCATCTCGAAGAGTTTCAGACCGGCGATATAAAGGGAATTAGAGGCTTCGACGGAAAGTTCTACGCCGTCAGAACACGGCTTTATAACTACTACCTCGTTAAGATCTTGGACCTCCTTCGGGAAGGACCAAAGACCGTTGGGGAGATCGCCTCCATACTCAAAAAGGATAAGAACCTTGTGAAGGCAGTTTTAGAGGTGGCCCGGGAGGAAGGTCTTGTCATAGAACGCTCAGGTGGTGTATATGAGTACGCCGGCTAAGGGAGAGCTCCTTGGTAATCGAGTCGTTGTCCGAGAAAACTACTCCAGCCTTGTGGAGCGGGGTTTTGGTGAAAAGAAGGATGAAGGCCTCGTTCTTTCCCTTTACGAAGCCGCATATCTCCTTGAACGCGGTAAGCTAGAGGTTCATTATGATGGAAATCCCCTCAGCTTCGAAGAATTCCTCCGAATTGCCGAGAAGATCGACAGAAACTTCCTCGTGAAGTATACCGTGTTTAAGGATATCCGCGACCGCGGCTACGTCATTAGAACAGGATTTAAGTTCGGAACACACTTCAGGGT
>WAPE01000014.1 GCA_015520865.1 Candidatus Iainarchaeum sp. | reverse complement strand
GTACCGAGTACCTCTACAAGCCCTTCAACTTCATCCTCGAGTTCGATAAGTACTTCGACAAGGCCATCTTCCTCATGGCGAAGAACTACGCGGCCATTGCCAAAGGGAAGCTAAAGCTAAAAGGCATCGAGGCAAAGAAGCGGAACTTCTCGAGGATCGCCCGAAACGAACAGCTCTTCCTCATAGAGCTTTTCTTCGACCTCTTCGATTACTTCAGAAGCCTGAGGGACGGAAAACCAGATCCAAGCCTCATTCCGGATAAGTACGCAGAGCTAAGGAGCTTGGTAGCCGATGCAAAAACGTGGGACGACTTCATAGACGGTTTGCTAACCTTCCTGGATCGAAGGATGACGGAGATCGTGAAAGGGATCCTCGGAGGGAAGTACCCCATAGAACTCTTCGTGAGGTTCACGGAACTAGGCAAAAACCTCGACGAGTACGACAGCAAGGGATCTGCAGGAGTTTACGCAGCTGAAGCAGAAATGAGAGAGTTCCCAGAGATCAAGTACGTTCGCGGTGACAGGATTGCGTGGGTTTACGCGCTAGATCCGGACCTCGTAGGCAGAAAGAAGGTGACAAAGTCGATGTTTGCCAGAACGGTGCGTCACGTCATCCGAAAGGGAATGAAGATCTACCCGCTGCCTTATATAGAGGAAATCGCCGGTAGGTACGATAAGATCCTCTACATCTTTGATCGGTACACGAATCCATCCAAGTTCATGCGCCTCATCAACGGTACAGGTATGAACACGTTGGATGACTTCATCGGAAAGGAAGAGCCGAAGAAGAGCGCTACGTTAGAAGATTTCGCGGTAGATACCGCTCAAAGACCGAGAAAAGCCACGATATTGGACTTCGTTCAGCCGGAACCCAAGAAGGCTCCTCCAAAGAAGAAGGTCACCCTTGAGGACTACTTTTAAGGATAGGTGGGCTAATTCTTCTCGTGGTGGACAAGAAAGTCCTCAGGGAGAAGTTCGCAAAGGAGTGGGAAAAGCACTACAAGCTCGACTTCTTCGAGAGGGAGGGCTTCGTAAGAAAGCGTTGTCCCTGTGGAACCTACTTCTGGACCCTCGACGAGGAGAGAACTCACTGCGGCGAGCCAGAACACACGGGGTATCAGTTCATTGGAAATCCGGCCGGAAAGCCTAAGTCCTACGAGGATACGTGGTTTGAGATGGTTAGGTTCTACGAGAAGCACGGCCACACGGTTGTTCCGCGCTATCCCGTCGTTGCCCGCTGGAGAGACGACCTCTACTTTACCATTGCTTCCATCGCTGTTTTTCAACCCTATGTCGTCCGCGGAGAGGTAGATCCACCAGCTAATCCGTTGCTTATCCCTCAGCCATCCCTCCGCTTCAAGGACATCGAAAACGTGGGCTTCTCTGGCCGCCACTTCACGAGCTTCGTTATGGTTGGTCAGCACGCCTTCAACAAGGAAAGGATGGTGCTCTGGAAGGAGGAAGCCATTGAGCAGATCTTCAACTACATGACGAAGGAGGTAGGGATCCCTCCCGAGGAAATCGTCTTCCATGAGGACGTTTGGGCTGGCGGAGGGAACTTCGGACCCTCCATCGAGTACTTCGTGAGGGGTTTGGAGCTAGGAAACATTGTTTTCATGCAGTTCGAGGAGATAAATGGAGGATACAGAGAGTTGGAGATCAAGGTCATCGATCATGGGATAGGCCTGTCCCGGTTTGCGTGGATAAGGAACGGGACGTTCACTCCCTACGAGATCGTTTTACCTTCAGCGGTGGAATATACAAAAGGCTTCGTCGATGCAGAAATACCCGAAGAGGTTCTAAGGAGGTTCTTCTCGCTCGCAGGAAAGCTAAACTTTGACGAGGTACAGAACGCGGAGGAGGTAAAGAAGGAGATCGAAAAGGAAATCAATTATCCGGGATTCTTTAAGGTGTATGAACCCTTAGCGGCGTCCTTCGCGATAGCAGACCATGCAAGAACCCTCCTCTTCGCGATCCACGACGGAGCCTTTCCATCAAACGTCGGAGGTGGCTACAACCTCAGGGTTTTAGCTAGAAGGATCTTCTCCTTCCAAGACAGGTTTGGATGGGACCTAGACTACGGGGAGCTCTTTGAACGGGTTGCGAAGGACCAGTCGAGGATATTTCCAGAACTAAAGGAGGCTGTCGACTTAGCTTCGGACGTTATGAGGGTTGAACGGGAAAAGTATGAGAGAAGCAAGGAAAGGGGAATGAGGAGGGTTGCCATCGTAGCCAAAAAGGGGAAGATAACCCTCGGGGATCTTAAACTCCTCTACGAAAGCTACGGGGTAACCCCAGAGGACGTAAAAACAATAGCAGAAAACCTAGGAATTGAGGTAGAGCTCCCTGAAGGATTCTACTCGCTTCTAGAGGAGCCCAAAAAGAAGAAGAAAGAGAAGAAAGGTAAGGTTGACGTGGATGTCTCGAGGTATCCCAAAACGGTCCCCCTTTACTACGAAGATCCCTACCTGAAGGAGTTTGAAGCGACGGTACTAGGAGTGGAAGGAGAATGGGTAGTACTCGATAGAACGGCCTTCTATCCAGAGGGTGGAGGCCAGGAGCCCGATAGAGGAACCCTTAATGGCGTAAAGGTTCTTGATGTTCAAAAGGTAGATGGAGTGATCCTTCATCGAGTCGAAAGACCTGAAAGGTTCCGAAGCGGAGAGAAGGTAAAGGGTGTTATCGACTGGGAGAGAAGGAGTCGCCTTATGAGGCACCACACGGCGACCCATATTGTTCTTGCAGCTGCTAGAAGGGTTTTGGGAAGACACGTTTGGCAAGAAGGGGCTCACAAATCGGAGGATGAAGCCCACATCGATATCTCCCACTACAAACCGATAACGAGGGAGGAGTTAGAGGCCATCGAGCGGGAGGCCAACAAGATCGTCATGGAAAACCGGAAGGTAAAGACCTACTGGATGGAGAGAGGAGAAGCGGAGAGGAAGTTTGGAATAACCATCTATCAGGGTGGAGCGGTCCCTGGAAAGGTATTGAGGATCGTAGAGATAGAAGGTGTTGACGTTGAAGCGTGTGGAGGAACCCACGTTTCCCAAACAGGAGAAATAGGGTTGATAAAGCTAGTTAGCAGAAAAAGTGTGGCAGACGGGATCGAGAGGTTAACATATAAGGCGGGGGATGTTGCCGTAAGTTATGTCCAAAAATTGGAGAAAACTTTGAGGAAGACTGCGGAGCTCTTCAGGGTGGGCATCGAAGATGTACCAAAAACCGCGGAGAAGTTCATAATGAAGTTAAAAGAAGTTGAAAAAACTTCTGAAAAGCTGAAAAAAGACCTGGCCAAGGTTCTATCATCCCAAATAAGAGAGGGCATACTTGTAATGGATGAATCGGATCCTAAACTGGCGTCCCTTGTCTACGAAGCCTACGGGAAGGACCTCATAGTAGTGGCAAAAAGTGGGAGACCTAACGTGATGGTTTTTGGAAGCAGAGCACAGGAGATCGCCGAGAAGTTGAAGGCTCTGGGAGCCAAAGGTGGTGGAAAGGGAGAAAGGGCGTTCTTATACATGGAAGGGAGTCCTGAAGAGATCATCGAAAGGATAAAACAGCAAGTATTATAAGGAAGAAAGATGTAATTCTTCCATGAACATCAAGGAAGGGTTGCGCGAAGCCTGGAGCATCTATCGATCTCGCTGGCTCGCCTTCTCCTTACTCGCGATCCTCCCAATCATTATTGTATCTTCCGTTGCCGTTTTCTCGCTGGCGTCTCTTCTACTAAAAGGGCTCAATCTTGCATCTTTGAACCTTGCTTCGCTCCCTATTTCCCTCATAGAAGAGGCCATCGGTGTGATAATAGTTCTCTGGGTCGTTTCGGACATCACAGAGAACGCTGGGCTTCTTCTGGCCCTTGACCCTAAGAAGGACCTCGAAAGCGCGTTCAACAAGGCGCTAGAACTCCTGCCTTCGCGAATGGGGGCCGATGTCATCGCTGCCGTCCTTGGACTACTCATCGTAATCCTCCTTGCCTTGGCGGATCTATCACTTATGCCCTTGGGAGCCGTCGGACTCGTCCTCGCGGTGATCATTGATGCCGTTGTGATAGTGCTTTACCTCTTGGCCATCTTCGCCTACAAGTACTACATCGTGAAGGGAGAAAGGGCCTGGGACAGCATAAAGAAATCCTTTGACCTCTTCCTATCCCATCCGGGGGCCCTTTTCGTTATAGCCCTCGTGATCCTGGTTCTCATCTTGGTCATAGCCGGCGTGGCAGGAATCATCGGCGGCAGTGTCTTGGCAACCTTCTTAGCCATCGTCTATGGACCGTGGCTCAGCTGGATCTACTACACAAGGACTATTGAGAACCTAGAAGGTCCTTCAGTTCGGAGACGAACTCGTCGAGCCGCTCGACGGGCACCTTGATCCCTGAGGCAGGTGCATGACCGCCGCCACGGGTTCCCCAAAGGGTAGAAAGCTTAGAAGCAAACTCTCCAAGGTGGATACCGTTCTCCGAAGCCCGTTGCATCCTCAGGGAGAAGTTGTACCAAGGTCCTTCCTTTACACCTACCGCAACAAGAAGATCCGGATTCCTTTTGGAATAGACGGTCGCAACGGCGGATTTAAATCGGGCTAGCTCCTCTGGGAGGAGTATCACGCGAATTCTTCCTTCGCAGAAGTGACAGTAGTCTTCTACGTGCGAAACAAGGTTCAAAAGGGTCTTCTCAAACTCCTTCTTCAGGGAAATAAGCTCATCTACCGCTATAAACTCTTCTACAGAGCGAGCTTCCTCAAGGGCTGAAAAGAGGAGCCCTAGCTTCTCTTGGCCGACGCTTCCAACGATGTGGGAAGCCACTTCGATGGCATGGCGGTCGAGGCCAAAGAAGAAGGACTTTAGGTAGTCATAGGAGGAGTCGCCGAAGGATGAAACGGCCACCTTCCAGAGATCTCCATGCTTAATGATGTCGTCGCGAAAGAGGAGGAAAACAAGGAATCCGGTGTTGTAACGGGAGGCGTGGGGAACGTGGTAGAGATGGGGATTGAACTGGATGATCCGAGGGGAGGTTTCGTTGACGGGATGGTGGTCTACGACGAAGATCTTCAATGCGGAGGAATTGGCGAGGTCCAGAATGGGCCGATCAGGGGAGATATCAAGGAGAATAGGAATGTATCCGGGGTGCTCAAGTATCTCGCTTGGGACCTCCTCCCGACGAACGATGGAGATGAGTATGGAAGTGTACGGGCTCCTCTTGTGGTAGTATCGCGCAAAAAGATGGGCCGACATAATCCCATCGGCGTCGTCGTCGGCCAAGAGAAGGATCCTGCCACTGCGGGGCAGTTTCGAAAGGAACCGCTTCCCCTCTTCTATAAGCCTCCCCACATCCACAATATAAAGAAGGTGGGAAGGTAATTTATACGTGGAGATGAAGCTCTTCCTCGTGGAGGCGGCCCTCAGCCTCGTTCCGAAGAGGTATAGAAACCATCCAACAGTTCGAAATTGGTGCAAACGGTTTAACAGAAAGCCCCACGAGGCAATCCTCGATATTAACTACCACTTCCAGTTCATGAAGGAATGGGAGTACCCCGGGAAGTGGGGGAGACCCGACATCGTTCACTATTCTCTTCTCTGTGCCCTCGAATCGCCCCTCGCAAAGAAGGGACTCCTCGACGTCTACGTTCACACGATAGAAGACAAGGTGTTCTACGTAGAAAAAGGAACGAGATTACCCAGGAGCTATTCCCGCTTCATAGGAATCATGAGCCGGGTTCTCCGAGGTATCGACACACCACGGGTCCATCCACTAAAAGTAAAGATAGAAGACCTTCTGTCCCAGTGGAAAGGGGAAGGTTATAGAATAGTGCTCCTAGACGAAGGTGGAGAAAGGGATCTGAGCTGGATAGAAGAAGAAAAAGTTGTTTTGCTTGTTGGGGCCTTTCCGGAGGGCCCCTTCTTGAAAAACTACCCTACGGATAAGAGGGTTTCCATTTGGAACGAACCCCTGAACACATGGAACGTGGTGGCGGAGGTGATAGCATCCCGGGAGAGAGCAATAGGATTGTTGTAGGCTGTGCCGGGTGGAGCTCCTTTCGGCCAAAGCTCCTGTACGGAGAAGACTGGAAGGAGCGGTTCAGATCAGTGCTGCAAGCTTATTCAAGTGTATTTAACTTTGTTGAGATCAACTCTACCTTCTATCGGTTGCCAAGGGTAGAAACAGCCAGGAGATGGAGAGAGGAGGTTGGCGAATCTTTCCTCTTCTCCATGAAGGTGCCAAGGTCGATAACACACGAAAAGAAGTTCAAAGGGATCGCTGAGGACGTAGAAAGGATGCTAGAGGTTGCAAAGGCCCTTAGGACGTTCTTCATACTCTTCCAAACGGCAAAGAGCTTTACGTTCAGCGAAGAAAGGCTGAAACTGATCCTGGATCTCCTTGAAACGCTTCCAAAGGGCTTTACCTACGGCTTCGAGCTCAGGGGCTGGAAGGACGAGGAGATAATGAAGTTGTTGGACAGGGCCGACGTTGTCCACGTAGTTGATCCCTTCGATAGAAACCCTCTAAGCGGAAATCCCTATTACTTCAGGCTCCACGGGAGCCCTCCCGGTGAGAGGATGTATAGCTATAAATACACAGATAGAGACCTGAAATGGCTGAAGGGATACGTAGAGAAGCTCGAGGGAGAGATCTACGTTGTTTTCAACAACGTTTGGATGTGTGACGACGCGATGAGGTTCAAAGACCTTCTAGAACGGCCTTAAGGGTTTGGAAATCTTCCCTCAGAAGGTCCAGGATCTCCTTCCTTCGAAGGGCGGCAGCAGGATGAAAGGTGGGGAAGATACGGTAGCTACCGAAGAGGGTAGAGGAGGTGTAGAGTTTTCCGTGGGCCTCAGTAAGCTTCCTGTATCGAATGCCGAAGTGCTCGCACATCCAGGCCCAGGCGAAACGCCCCAGGGTAACGATGAGCTTGGGCTGAAGGGCCCCGATCTGGGCCTCCAGGTAGGGCGAGCAAGCAGAGATCTCTTCTTCCGTCGGGTCTCGGTTGTTGGGGGGCCTGCACTTGAGGACGTTGGTAATGAAAACGTCCTTTCTACTGAGGCCGATAGAAGAAAGAAGGTCGTCGAGGAGCTTTCCAGCCCTCCCCACGAAGGGTCTTCCTTGGAGGTCTTCATTCTTGCCCGGGGCTTCTCCAACGATGAGGATCTCCTTCTCGAAGCCCCCTTCTCCAGGAACTGGGTTCGTTCGAGTCTTATACAGTGGACACTTCGTGCAGGAACGTATCTTTTCCTCGATCTCCTTCAGGGCGCCCCAATCTACCATATCATCCTCTCCAGGAGGTATTCTACGAGCCCTTCGATGGGAACCCTCTCCTGAGACATGGAATCCCGTTCCCTAACGGTCACCGTTAGGTCCTTCTTCGTATCGTAGTCGATCGTTACGGCGAAGGGGGTTCCTATCTCGTCGTAGCGTCGGTATCGCTTTCCTATGCTTCCCTTCTCGTCGTACTCCACGATGAAGACGCTACGGAGAAGATCCACGATCTGTCGAGCGATCTCCGGGAGTTCATCCTTTGAAACAAGTGGGAATACTGCTACCTGGACGGGAGCTATCCAGGGTTTTAGTG
>WAPE01000013.1 GCA_015520865.1 Candidatus Iainarchaeum sp. | reverse complement strand
GACAGGAGCTAAGGTCTTCCCTAACTTTGCTTATATCCTCATCGATGCTCTTGTCCTTTTCACGGATGCTTTCCAAGACAAGGTCTCGGATCTTCGTAGAAAGATCCGCCAGCATAGAATCGACCTTCTTGAAGAGTCCGTTGATGTATTCCTGAAGTAGCTCTGTCTGCTTCTCCTCTGATTCTTTTATCTCCTTCAGGCGGCTCTCCAGGAGATGGATAAGGGTTAGTGCATCGGCCAGCTCGGACGCGTGGTTCTCCAAGATCTTTGAGTTCTTCGTCGAGATCCTAAGGATGGCCTTCACCTTTCTGGAGAGCTTGGTAAGCTGTTCTTCGACCTGGTGTACCTCTCCCTCGTCTACCTCCTCCTTCTCCTCCAGCTCCTGAACCTTTTGGACGATCGTTGAAAGCTCTTCCCGCAGTTCTTCTATACCGTGTTGAACTGCCTCGAGATCCCTCGTTTCTATATCTTCAAGCTTGGAAATCGTGTAAAGGAGTGAATCACGGGTCTTCTTTAGTTCTTCTCCAAGCTCATTAATCTTTTCCATCTCTTCGGGTTTAGAAGCGGCTTCGGAGAGCTTTTTCAGCTCTTCCTCAACCGTTTTTAGCCGTTCCGAGAGCTTTTGAAGGGATTCCTTTCTCGAAGAAACGTCGGAATCGAGCAGGGAGTTTACGTGATTGAGAACATCTTTGAGGAAACTAAGTTCCTTCTCGAGAAGCTCTATCTTCTCCGAATACTCCTTTTCCTCTTGAGTAAGAGCTTCCTTTAGTTCGTCTACGGCCTTTTTCAGGTCCGAGAGGTAGAGAAGCTCCTCGTCGTGGAGACTATGCATCTCCTTGACGAGCTTTGTCTCGAGGTAATCCTTCAAGGTATCGAGCTTTTCATCGATCTTCTTTGCCAAGGGAGCAAGATCTGGGGCTTCCCTTTCGAGCTTCTCTTTTAGCTCTTCAATACCCTCCTTTATTTCAGTCAAAATGAGGTCGCTTTCATCCTCTTCGGTGGCCGCTTGGAGCAGGATGTCGAGGATCTTGTTTATCTTCTCCGAAAGCTCCTTCTTATCGTCGGCGGGTTCCTCTTCCAGAAGGGATTCAACCTCCTCGATCTTAGACTCGAGCTCGTCCTTCTTCTTTTTCTTCTTCTTAAGAACAAGCTCCGCCTCGCCCGCCACGAAAGAAGTTGGTGGGATCCTCCTTTTTATAGGGGAGGAAGGTATGTTACCTTCTGTTGGTGGTTTCGAAGAGCTCCAGGAGCTCCTCGGGTTCCATTTGGTCCACCCGCTTCTCCTCCTTCTGGCTACCTACCCTCACCTTCTTCTTTCTATTGAGGAACAACCTCTTGAGGAAGTTGTAAAATTCTTCTATTCTGGGATAGGGCTTTTTCAGGTGGAGAAAGGCGATTCCCATGCTAGACTTCCCGGGAGGATAGAAGGACTGGCTCTCGACGCGGAAGGCATCGACCACGTCGTAGAAAAGGGTTGCAAGGACCGTAATTGGAGAGTACTCCGGCCAGCCAGGTTCTGCAATGATACTCAGCAAAACACTCTCCCGTGTAACCGAAACGAGGGAGCTGGGCTGATTTATTAGGGAGTAGACGAGGGTTTCGCGGGCAAAACGGTAGTCTGGCTCGAGAAAAATACCATCGCCGTACAATTCGAAGGATGGTGGCTCCCAGAGGATTGATCGAACACCGTACTCCTCCTTTAACGCCTCTACCTTTCGCTCGTCGGTGTCAAGGGCCGTTCCGGTCTTGTAACGGAAGATAAAGCCTGGAAAGGCAAAGGGAACAGTTACCGATCTCGGTAAAAAGTCCGAGATCTCATCGTAAAGCTCTTCGTCGATGAGAACTTCCTTGTTGAGGGAGGGAAGCGACACCTTGTACTTCTTTATCAAAAGAAGAAGGTCCCTCTTCATCGGAGCTCCCTCGTGGGAGGCCTGGCAAAGAGGTAATACTTACAGCCGCCCTTGATCTCTTGGATAATCCTGTTGACGATCATATCGATGGGATCCCCTAAGAGCTTTGCACGCTTCTTTAGATCTTCGAAGCTCTTGAAGGGCTCCTTCTCTCGTTCGTCTAGGATCTTGATGAGCTGTTTCTTGCCAATACCAGGAAGGAGTTCCAAAGAGTGGAGCCGAATGGTGATGGGGGTCGCCCTGTTGAAGAAGTTGAGGAAGCGGTCGCTCTGCTCCTCCACGATCTTCCTGATGGCGAGGGGAAGGTTGTCCTTAGCCAGAGAGGTGAGCTCCTCGTAGCTAATTCTGCCCTTTACTACCTGGATCTTATCCCTCTCACCCTTTCCTATGAAAACCTTGTCGAGAAGGATTATGTTTGATCCGGGCTTAGGGATTGCTTCAAGGAGTGTGAAGTATTGGGTGCCCACTCCCTGCACTAAGGGTGTTCCCCTCGGATCGTTGGGTTTTCCGAGGGGTAAGTAGTCTAGGACGATCATATAATCTTCCTTCATGGGGCACCCCTCTAACTCTTGAGTACCTCAAGGATCTTCTCATAGAGGTCCTCACCTATTCCCTTTTCCTTCATTAGGACCGCATGGAGCTCAACCGCGGTTTTTGGATAAACATTGACGATCTTTACGGCGAGTTCTTCGTCTAATCCGAGGGCCTTGAGCTCTTCTACCTTCTTCTTTGCCGTTTCTAGGTCTACCTTCTTTACCTCCCTAACGTAATCCAGGGAGGCCTTCTGCTCGTAGGTAGGATCCTGGATGTCCTTCAGTAGCTCCTCTACCTCGTATATCGTCACGGGTTTCTTTCCAAGGACTTCCTTGCCTATCATTTCAATCGCCTCAGGTGGATCGGGTGGGATATCACGACCTTTTCCTTATCTCCGTCGCGGATCTTCACGAGGTAGGCTCTCCCCTGGGTGCCTACAACTACGCCGACCCTCCCGTTGAACCTGTGGTGCGGTCTGCCCTCCTGAACGGATGGATGGATGTCAATGACGACGCGGTCGCCCTCGTTGAACTGCTGTAGGTACCGAGTCACCGTTACGGGAGGGGTTGACCTCCAGCGACGGAGCTTGTGCCTGGACTTCCTATACCTACCGTGGCTCTTCCTCATGGCTATCCCTTAAAAGTTAGTTCGGGGAAGAGTATTTATAGGTTCCCATGGGCTTCGGGATCACCTACGAAATGGTCATAACGATCTTCGTTGTCCTCTTCGGACTGCTCTTCATCGTACTGGGTTATACACCCCTCGCAGTTGCCTTCGTTCAGCTCTCCTTCCTCTTCGGAATCATCGTCTTCCTCATCGGATGGATGCAAAAGGACTACGATCAATTCTACACGGGCATCCTTCTCATGATCATACCGCTCATCCTCATCTCGGTTTTTCCGTCAGTTGGGGTTCAGCAGAGCCAGGTAGAATCTGGGCTCTTCTTCGCCATCGCCCCGATCCTTACCGGAATCTACTGGCTGTATAGCATCCATCCAATCTTCTTTGTTCTTATTGTAGTACTCATTGCCTACGCGCTGGCCAAGAAATAAAAAATATGGTGAGGGAAAGCAGCTCCCCTCACCGTTGGGGCTCTGGGGTATATAGGGGGTTGAGGAATTTAAATCTTGACGTTCTTCTACGCCTGTGAAGGTTCCGAGAATCGTAAAGATACTTATCATTTTAGGGATCCTCGTTGGGGCGTGGTGGTGGCTAACAAAGACCCCTTTGGAGAAAAAGGTGAAACTGCTTACCGTTAACTTCGATGTCGTATCGCTAAGAAGAGTTCGAGGAGCTATTGAGGTAACTCTAAGGATTTATGGAGGAAGTGTTGGTCCTTCCGATTTCAAAGCCTATACTACAGGAAAGTGCGAGCTTCTTTCGTCGAGACGGGAAGGTAACTTGCTCGTTTTAAGGTATGGGTGCCCGAAGGGTGACGTTCTTTCGATCCACCTGGGTAACAAGGTGGTAAAGAAGCGGGTAATTTAGCACAACGTTTTTATTCTTCTGGTTCCTTTTGGGAGCAGGTGAGATGATGAGAGGAGTGAGTCCTATTGTTTCGACGATACTGATGGTGGCCATTGCCATTGCTGCTGCGGTGGTTGTGTACTATGTGGTTATGAATGTGGTGTCGACG
>WAPE01000012.1 GCA_015520865.1 Candidatus Iainarchaeum sp. | reverse complement strand
GGGGAAAGGTAGCCTCCTATTATCAAGAAGAATACGGATATGACGTTGTTATCGTCGAGGAAACGCCGCGGGTAAAGCTCTTCACGGTAAGCCTCAGGGGAAACGTTAACTTCTTCCCCCTCCTCGAAAAGGCGAAGAGTCTAGGCTTAGCTAAGGGTTGGGGTCATCCACAGGCCATAACCCTTAAGACTGAGGATCCCGAGACCCTCGAAAAAGAAATACTGGAGTGGTTGGAGGATGAGGGTGATTCAAAGGGCAATCCAGGTTGAAAGCCGCAAGCGGATCGATATCCTCGACGTTACCGAGTTTGTACGGGAAGCACTCCGGGAAATCTCCGCTGGTGACGGCATAGTAAACCTATTCTTACCCCACACGACGGCGGCGATAACCCTCAACGAGGCAGAGCCCGGCCTACTAGACGATATCGAAAACCTTCTCGACCGTTTGGCTCCAGAACTCAGCGATTACAACCATAACAGGATAGACAACAACGCTCACGCCCACCTAAGAAACGTCCTCGTAGGTTCTTCCGTGACGATCCCCGTATCGGGCGGAAACCTCCTTCTCGGTACGTGGCAGAGGATCCTTCTCCTGGAGGGAGACGGACCAAGGACGAGAACCATCGTGCTGACCTATATCGGCTTATAAAGTTTTTCTCCCCATCCTTCAAAACGATGAAGAGGCTATCGGCTACCTTCCGTATGAAGAGGGTCGACAAAGAGATAGCAGAGATGGTAAAGGAAGGCGTAGAGATAAAGAAGATCGTCCGACGAACGAAGCTCCCCTTCAAGGTGGTCCAGAAGAAGGTAGAAAAGCTCCGAAAGCTCGGAGTGATTTCCTAAATACCACTTTGCCTCGGAAATTAATTCCCGCATGCCCCTCGATTCCTGTGGGCCCGTGGTCTAGCCCGGTATGACGCCTCCTTGACGAGGAGGAGGTCCCCGGTTCGAATCCGGGCGGGCCCATCATGGGGCTTCGCCCCTATAACCCCAGGGGCGGTCTTCGCCACCGCTCGACCACCCGACGGCAGCTGTTGGGATGTAAATAGAGGACCCGTAGCCCAGCCTGGATAGGGCGTCGGCCTCCTAAGCCGAAGGTCGGGGGTTCGAATCCCCCCGGGTCCGCTCAACCGGCCCGCCGGTTGATCGCGGAGCGGGTAGGGCACTCGCTCCGCTCGGCCCTACGTACTAAAGAACTTCAAAAAGGTAAAAATGGGGTGCGAGAGTTAACAAGCTCTCCCTTTTTCTACTCCCCCTGTAATTATGGTGGTAAACAGCGTTTCTGTGATGTACTTTGGTGTATAGTCGCCACGGTAGAGCTCTAATTGTTTATAGAAAGCCCTTAGGTGATTTCTGGACCCCTTCTCGAGGTTGCAGAACACTGTCTTTATGTCAATATTGTCAACCTGGCTCATCCACTCCTCAAGGTCGTATATATCCTTTTCCTCTATTGTGAGACCGACTTTTATCGCCTCTTCTAATCTAACGGAACCCTGTGCTACCAGTTCTTCGTAAAGGTTTGCCAGTTCACTGTCCGTGAATTCACCCATGGTCGTATTACTCGTAGGATCTTGGAGGCCATACTTTTCCAAGAGAGCTCTGACTGAGTCCATATGCTGTTGCTCGCTCCTTGCTATGTTCTCGAATATCGGCAGTCCCCATTTTTCGTACAATGCTTGGTAGACGTCCCTTGCCAGCTTCTCTTCTTCCACCATGTATAGTAACGCCTCCTTTTCTGTGTCCGAGAGCTCGCCCGCAGGTAGGGATGTTATGTTGGTGTTGTGTACATTGTAGCCGTGCCTCCACCCGGCAAGGGATGGTTGGTATGAGGCCGTTTGTGTTGTTGGCTTTAGTGCACCCGTTGCACTCAGCCCCGCCAAGACCAATAGCAGTGCTATTACACCGGCTGCACCAATCATTCCGAAGCCTTTTATGCTATCACCCGAGCAATGTAATGTTGAAACTATCCATTATTCTTAGTGAAACTATTCAGAAAACCCTCAGAACCTCCTTATTTAGCCTAACTATGTTGTATTTACTAACCCTAACAGTTTCTATAAGGCCTCTCTGTTCCATCTGCCGCAAAATTCTGTGTACCTTTACCTTGTTCAGCTTTGACAAAGCTACGAGCTCTGCTTGTTTCATTTCGCCGTTGTGATCGACCAATAGCTCAACGATTTTTCTTTCCTCTGGCCTGAGGAGGTACGGTAGTATTCTCTTGTCGATAGAGGCCCGTTTACACATCTTGAACGATATGGCTGCTGCTAACACGGCAGCGAGGACGACTGATATTGGGAACACGAGCTTGCCAGGTCCTCCACTTTCTCTTTGGTTCTCGAGAACCAGCTGGATAAGTTCTTCCTTTGTCATGCTGCTTATTTCTTCGTAGGAGTAGGTCATCTTCTTTGGCTGGAAAAATTGGAGTACGTACAACGTAATACCAGCGATTGCGAATGCCACCAACAATGCAAGGGTTAGAGCTCTCAGATCCTCCATTCTTATCAAGAATATTACTGCGACCGTAATAAAGTTAACGAGCAACCCTGACACATCCTTTTAAATAAAACTCCAATGTATACCAATGGAACCTCCTCGTTCCCCGGGAACAAGGTTACACCAACACGAGGGTGCCCGACCTACCAACCGGGGCTTCACTCATGGGACATCGCCCCTATAACCCCAAAGCGGGTGCGGTCAAGGACCGCACGCACTGAGAGCGGAGCTGGAGGGTGTTCGAGCGAAGCGCTGAACACCCCTACACTCGCTCCACCGGAGAATCCGGTGCGGGGGTGCCCGAGCGGCCAAAGGGGCGCGGTTGAGGGCCGCGTGGCTTAGTGCCTTCGTGGGTTCGAATCCCACCCCCCGCACTCTTAATTTCCTACCTTCCCCCATTCTAACACCCTAACGGTATCGATGGTTCCGTCTCCGTCCTTATCTAGGCCTTCTACGATCCAGTAGAATTCTCCTTCATCGTACTTCGTCAATAGCTCTTCCGTATGGGAAGTTAGTGCCATTACGGAGGCCTTCGTTCCGAGGGCGCTTATTCCAGCCAGAAGAAGATACCAGCGATCCTCTAGGTTTACCTTGGCTATCAAACCGACGTTCTCCGCTGTGTATACCTTCCTCCCCTTTAGCATCCAGGGTTTCTCTACATCGAAGAAGACGTTTCTTTCTTCAACGAGCTCAAAGGTAATGGTGTTTGCCACGGGGCCTCCGATAAGGACGAGGTCTTCTTCCTTCCATAAATAGGAAACGTCGGTGTCCACTTTCACAGGAAACCCCCTTACATCGAAGTACCTCCCGATGAACATTCCTAGAACCGTTGCGTAGTGGCCGTCTCGAGCCCTCTGAAGGTAGTATCCATGGGGATCGGGGGCTCCCACGACGATCTTCGATGTCCAGACTCCGTTCTTTGCGAAGGGATGGAAGAACCTCTCTAGGTATCGAGGGGCAGTTTTCCCCTTGGCTTCCTTCCTAGCTAAGATAACACCATATGCGTCAGAGATCCTCCTGTAGAACCTACCGTTCTCTACCGTTACTGCGTTCGCCTTCCTCAACCTTCTTAGATGATAGAGCGCCGTTTGGGGCGTTATGTTCAACTCTTCCGCTATCTCGCTCAACGACTTTGGCTTATCAATGAGCTCAAGGATCCTGATCGCTGTTTCTCGGAAAACGTCCTTCACAAAGGCTTTTTCTACCTCCTTGAAGCTCGCCGTATAGGTTCTTCCACGTTCCTCCCAGACGAGTTGCATGGTAGAAGTTTTTCGAAAACATTCAAAAAGTTTCTACTTGACTGTTACGCTCTTGGCGAGGTTACGGGGCCTGTCGGGGTTGTATCCTCTGGCTACGGAGAGCTTGTATGCCAAAAGCTGGAGCGGTAAGACGGAAATAATCGGATTTAGCCTTGGATCTTTTGTATAGGGGATCGATAGGAACATTACAGGCTGTTCTGGCGGTTCGTTTCCTACCACGATGCCTTTTGCTCCACGGGCGAGCATCTCCTCGAGGTTTGAGAGGCTATCCTTGTAGGTTTCGTCCTTTGGCATAACAAAGACAACGGGGAAGCCGTTTTCTACGAGAGCAATAGGTCCGTGCTTGCTTTCACCAGCGGGATAAGCCTCCGCATGGATATAAGCGATCTCTTTTATTTTCAGGGCCCCCTCCTTTGCCGTGACCACATTTAATCCCCTGCCGAGGTAATAGACGCTGGACCTGTCCTTTAATACCTCCACGACTCCCTTTACTGCTTCCTTGTTCCTTATGAGGCTCTCGTAAACAAGGGAAGGAAGGTTTTCAGGGATCCTACCCGTTGTAAGGTAGTATAGGACCGTTAATTGAGCTGTGTAGGTTTTTGTGGCCGCAACACCGAGCTCTGGGCCGGCATTCAGCAGAAAGACCCTTTCTGAAAGGGAGGCCAAGGAGGAAAGCGGATTGTTCGTGATCGCTATGATTTCTCCTTCGTAATCCTTCAGGGCTTCCAGAACGTCGGTCGTTTCGCCGGATTGGGATACCGCTATAACAATGTCGGGATCCTCTCCCTTCCAGTAGGTGTACTCCGACGCTATGAAGGCCCTTGCGTCGTATCCAGCCTTTCTTAATAGATACTCGCCGTAGAGGGCAGCGTGGTAGGAGGTTCCTGCTCCAATGAGATGGATCCTTCCGTGGAGGATCCTATCGGGTGAATCGTCCCTTAGCCAGGCTAGGAGGTTCTTTAGAACGAGGGGCTGCTCTTCGATCTCCTTTTCCATGAAGTGGTTGAAGCTTCCGAGCTCTGCGCTTCTCTCTGACCAGGAAACGGTTTTTGGTTGCTGAGAACCGCGATATAGAAGCTTTCTACCCTTGGCTATGCAGTACTCGCCTTCTCCAAGCCTCAGGATCTTTTTCGTGTAGGGGAGGATCGGTATTGGATCTGACGCAACGACAACACCCTCCTCGAACTTCCCCACTACGAGGGGCGATCCTTTTCGGGCACAAAGGAGCGTACCGTCCTTCGTTAGGACGACAAAGGCATAGGTTCCTTCCAAGAGGCTCAGAACCTTCTTCAAACCCTCTTCGTTCGCTCCAAACTCCTCTACTAAGTGGACTATAACCTCAGAGTCCGTCTCTGAACGAAAAACATGATTCCTTTTTATCAAGAAGTCCCTCAGCTCTAGGTAGTTTTCCAGAATACCGTTATGAACGACAAAGAGGACGTCTCTACAGCCTTGGTGCGGATGGGCGTTTTCCTCTTTTACCTCACCGTGTGTGGCCCAGCGAGTATGACCAATACCGGCGATCCCGTCTAGCTCTTCGAAACGCTTTTCAAGGGCTACATCTGAAACGAATCCGACACCCTTTCGGAGGAAGGACTTTTTTCCGTCGGTTACTGCGATTCCCACGGAATCGTAGCCTCGATACTCAAGGTGCTTCAACGCGTCTGTCAGGAGCTTTCCCACGGGTTTCCTTTTCTCTAGAGTGATGCCAAATATGCCGCACACGATGGGAAGAGCTTCTCACCCTTGTTAAATCTTTCTCAGAGGACCTTCGAAGGTTTCGAGAACCTTCTTAACCTCTTTTGCGCTAGATGTTGATGTGATGAAGGAGGTGAACGCTGAGGGATCGATGATGAAGCCCTCTAGCACTGAAATAAAGGGACTCATTGTCCGAAAGCCTTTCATCGACCTCATCCTCTCTGGAAGGAAGCGCTACGAGATAAGAAAAACCTCCACGCGTTTCAGGGGAAAGATAGCCTTGGTCTGGCGGGGAAAGGCCTACGGAACTGTTTGGCTAACAAACGTCCTTCAAAAACCTGTCAATGAGTTGAATTTTCTTGAGGATGCCGAAAAATGGTTTCTTCGGCGTTATTCTAAGGGTTTAACGCATCTTTTCCTTTGGGAGCTGAAGGACCCCGTCAAATTTATTGAACCTGTACCCATCTTTAGGAGGGGCGCCCAGACCTGGATTCGGTTAACAGAAGAGGAAAAGAAAAGGATATTGGAGGCTGAAGAGCGTGCTACTAAAGGGAGTCGTTAAGAAGAAAGGTGTTCCTAGGTATTCCTACCGCTGGAAGGGCTACCTTGATGTTTCTACGAAGCTGGGAGAGATTAGGCTTTATCTGACCGGTTCTGTGGCTCAGTGGTTCAAACGGGGAGAAGAGGTTGACCTAGAGGTAGAAGAAGAAAAGTGGGTTTACTTACCCAACGAGTTCAGGCTCTGGAAGTACTACGGGGAAAAGAAGGTTCTCGCCTGGCCTCCCTTCCAAGAAGAGGTCACCCTTCCAAAGAAGGACCCTTTGAGCGGCGAAACCCTCTACGAGTATAAGCTTCTCCTCCGAGAGGCCGTTTACCAAGAGGACTTCGAAGCGATAGCGGAGCTGGAGCAATACCACTATGCTTCCAAGAAGGAAACGGTAGCTATCTGGTGGTGTGGTGACCATTACGTTCAATCCAACGTAAAGCCATCCGATGAATGCATTCTCGTGGAAATTAAGGGTTCCCTTCCCGTTTCGAGGTTTCTCGTCATGGAACTCCTCGATAGGAAGCCCTACGAGCCAAGGTTCGTTGGGTACATTCGCATAGATCCTCCCATTCCTCTTATGCACAGGAGGGTTGGTGATCACATCGAAAGAAACATCCGCGAAAAGGTCTTTCCCTACGATTGGTTCCATCCAACCTATTGGCCAGAAAGGCTCTTGAAGGAGCTCCTGAAGAAGGGGATAAAGGGGATCGAGCGGAAGAAGCTCTTCGAAACCGTCCGGGCAAAGGCCATTTCCATGTGCAATACAGCCGTCTCGAGGATCTCCCGTGTTGTGATCCACCCGGACTACCGAGGCGATGGTCTGGGGATGCTCATCGTTAGGGAAGCCTTGAAGTGGATCGACGAGCGGGACGTTCCGGAGATGAGGAAGAAGAAGGTCCTCGTGGAAACGATTGCCCAGATGGCGAGGTACCATCCGTTCTTTGAGCGGGTTGGGTTCAAGTACCTCTGGGATACGGCCTCCGGCAGACCGGTTCTTTACTACCCCCTCAACGAGGAAGCAAGGAGGTACATAGAGAAGTTCCTTCAGGAAGATCCCGTTGCTCGAAAGCACGGAGGAAGGCTATACAACCCCGTCCTCAACTTCCCCGAACCGATCTCCTCTCCCGTCCGCCTGAAAAATGTAACGAAGATGTACACAAACGTCCTCGACGTGGAGGGTCTCTCTCCGGAGATACGAGACGTCCTTCTCTCCTTTGGAGTCGACAGGAGGATCGTTCAGCGCTATATACTGAAGAACGTTAGCTTAACGATTAATCCGGGGGAGCTCATCGTCGTGACGGGACTATCGGGTGCGGGTAAGACGACACTACTCAGACTCGTTGCAGGCCTTGACTCTCCCGACGAGGGAGTTATAGAGGTTCCTGAGGATGCGAAGATCTCTGTCTTCCTTCCTGGAGAAAGGGAACCAACCTTTGGCGACGAACCCGTCCTTGAAGCAATCTCCAAAAAGGTTGGAAACGTCGTTTCTGCTATAGAGCTCCTTAACATAGCCGGGCTCTCGGATGCCATCTTCTATAGGGCTAAGTTCAGCGAGCTCTCCACTGGTCAGAAGGAGCGGGCAAAGATAGCGTCACTCCTGGCGGAACTGCCCAACGTCCTCCTTATCGACGAGTTTGCCGCCCACCTAGATACCCTAACCGCCATGAGGTTAGCTCGAAAGGTTTCGAGGCTCGTAAGGGAAAAGAAGATCACCGCAATCATCGTTACCCATCGGCCCGAACTCGTAAAGGTTCTCCACCCCGACAGGATCCTCTACGTGGGTTACGGCGGCGTGGAATCGAAGAATTACGAGGAAAGCTAGGAGATCCCCTCTAAGATGGGAACGTATTCGTCGATTCCCTCCTTTGCCTCGAAGTAGAAGGTCCAGGGATCGACGTCTTTTCCGAAGAGCCTGAAGTAGGTCTTTATGAGGTAGTTTGCCCTCCCCTCTGGCGGCATCACGTAGCCCTTCTTCACGATATTGATGAGCTTTATCCTCAGAACTGTTTCTGAAAGGTAATCGGTCTTCACATCAACGGCTTCTAAGAGTTTTTCCATCCAGCCCCTGTGGAACCTGCATATCCCTAGATCTTCAAGGAGGAGCTCCTTCATGAACCTCTGGCCTGCTTTTCTTCCCCAATCCCTTCCATCGAGGTTGTCGTTGTGGTAATAGGTCATGAACTTCCCTATGAGGGGGAGATCTAGGTGGAAACCCGGGTTCCAGTACTGGGGAGGAACGAGGCCGCCGCTAGGCGTCGGAACGTAGACGGCAAGCTCCTTGAGATCCATGCTCCTTGCTCCCCTCGCTACTCCATCAGAAAGCGGATAGTCTCCCCTCAAGAGCCTGTCTATGAAGTCCAGGGCAAATTCGTAGTTCCTTTCAGGGTCAATGTTCACGAGGGAGGCCTTTCCATCGTAGATGCCCTGATCTATGGCGTCGATGAAGAGGGAGATCGTATTTCCTGTCTCTATGGCATCCAGACCGAGCATATCCACTCGGTGGGCGAGGTCGAGGATCTTCTCATAGTCAAAGATGCCTGTTTGCAGGCCCAAAGAGGTAAAGGGTTCGTACTCTACCTTCTTCTCGCTGTCCATCTTCTTACAAACGGCTACGCATTTTTCTCCACACGTCTTTGACCGTATCTTCCCCTCCTTAAACCGCTTCCTTATCTCCTCCGTCAGGGGCTTTATGTAGTCTTCGTAGATCTCCTCCCGTTCCTTTTCGTTCATAAAGATGGTGTTCCAGTTCAGAGCCGGTAAAAGAGCCTTTAGGGTGAACCAGTTGTAGATCGTTCCACCAACACCTTCCTTCATCACGAGCCTGTACTTCTCTGTGGGCTTGAACGTGTCTATCTCCCCGAGTTTTTTCAACCAGTCTTCCGGAACCTCAGGATCTGGGTGGGATCCACCGAGAATGATGCCAACGAGGTTCTTATGTGCCAAAACCGTCCCTAGGCCTCCCCTTCCGAAGAGATCGAAGGTTCCCATGGACCGTTCCCTTGAAACGACGCTACCGAAGCTTGTTCCGAACCCGCCGGGCCCAACGGCCATGGCTCGAAAGTATCCGCTGAACCTATCCCCTAATTCGTCTTCGAGGAACCTTATGAGCTCGAAGGCGCCCCCTTCCCTGTAGAGCTCCTCTAACCCGTCTATTTCAAAGACGTCGGCTTCGATGTTTTCCTTTTCGTCCCCTTGGAGGAATAATACAACAGGTTTGTCGGATCTCCCCGAGATTAGAAGTCCATCGATTCCTGCTGCCGAGAAGGCCCTTGCAACGCCTCCCGCTGACGAGGCAAAGGCCCCACCTGTCATGGGGGAAACGAAGAAGGCCACTGCTCGATTGGCTCCCATAAACTCGTAGTTAGCATAGGGTCCGCGACCTATGTAAACGGGATACTCCCAGAACTCGGCTTCCCGCTTAGAAAGAAC
>WAPE01000011.1 GCA_015520865.1 Candidatus Iainarchaeum sp. | reverse complement strand
GCAGCCAAAAACGATGGAAGGAACTACGTTTCCCCTTCGGGTGTTTCCTTCCGGAGAGTTAGTGTTTGGGGTGTGGTTGTTAGGAAGTTTGTCGGAGAAGAGAGCACGATGCTCATCCTCGACGACTTCACCGGTACGATCCCCGTTATTCTCCTCGGAGACCTGAGGAACGTTGAAGTAGATGAAGGAGATGTGGTCAGGGTGATCGGCATGGCTCGGGAGCGGAACGAAGATAAAAGGATCATAGCGGAGATCCTTCGGAAGATCTCAACGGAGGAAGAGATCCTCCACCGACTCCAAAACCTACTAACCCTCCTCGGTCGCAAGCCTCCCGAAATCGTTGAGGAGGAGGTTGAAGTGCTTGATGTTTTATAATATCAACGCCCCTCTACTTCTCCCGTGATGAGCTACGAGGAACTTCTAGAACGTGCCTACAGACTTCTTCCTGAGAAGGTAAAGGAGCCCGCCCGCTTCGAAATGCCCAAGGTAAAAGTAGAATACCACGGAAGAACGACCCTCATAACGAACTTCCGCCAGATTGCAAACTACCTCCGCAGGGACGTTAAACACATGGCGAAGTTCTTCTCCAAGGAGCTTGCTACCTCTGCTTCCATAGAAGGAGACCGTCTTAGATTAAAGGGAAGGATAGGGGTTTCTGCGCTTCAGAAGAAGCTCGAGGATTACGTCAAGACCTACGTTCTCTGCCCAGTTTGCGGCAAGCCTGATACTCACTTCGTAGAGATGTATGGAGTAACGATGCTCAAGTGTGAGGCCTGTGGAGCTATAAATCCGGTGCCTGAGCTATGAAGTTCTGGATAAAAGTGATCAAAACCCCCGAGGCACTCTTGGTTAACGTCTGCGACGAAGAACTTTTAGAAAGGGAGTTCCGAGAAGGAGAGATCGTTCTTCGAACGCCCCGATCCTTCTACGGTGAGAGGATCGTTGAAGAAGAAGAACTCAGGTCCTTTCTTGAGGAAGGGGATATTATCTCCCTTGTGGGAGAAAGATCGATCTCCGTGGCTGTTGAGATGGGGATTGCTACCTGGAGGGCCGTCAAGAGGGTTTCTGGGATTCCCCACTTGAATATCTATCGGTTATAAATCGTTGGGTTAGATATCTTACCGTGAAGAAGCGGCGTGACGAGGGACCGGTCGAGATCGACGTCAGTAAGATAAGGAAGCCGGATTACTCTTCTGAGGAGCTCTTCGCCGTCGTCGATCAAAAGCTCGGAGGACCCCACGTTAGGGTGATCTGTGAAGATGGTAAGGAACGGCTGGGTAGGATCCCTGGAAAGTTCCGAAAGCGGGTTTGGATCATGGTTGGCGATGTTGTGATCTGCAAACTCTGGGAGTACAGGAAAGACCGCTGCGATATCGTTCATAAGTACACCAGAACAGAGGTTGAGAAGCTCCGCCAGGAGGGCTACCTCAAGAAGCTCGAAGACTATCTGGGGATGTACCTATGAAGCTCGAGAAGTACCAGGAGCTTGTTTCTCGCCTTTTCTCCGGAATTCGAGATGCAGACACGAAAAAAGCCTACCAAGAGGTTTTTGATGCCGACACGGTTGCAACGATCTACAAGCTCATGGAATCGGGCTACATAAAGGAATTAGGTAACGTCATTTCTACGGGGAAGGAGGCCAACGTCTTCTATGCCGTAGATGAGACAGATACTCCCGTCGCCGTTAAGATCTACCGCATAAATACCACCGAGTTCCGCCATCTCTGGAAGTACATCGAAGGAGATCCTCGGGTGAGGATACCCAAGAGAAATAGAAGGACGATCATCTACCAGTGGGCCCGAAGGGAGTTCAAGAACCTGGAAACCGCCCATAAACACAACGTGAGGGTTCCCTTTCCTATCGTTCACCGAAAAAACGTAATTGTTATGGAGTACATAGGCAATGAAAATAACCCTGCTCCCCTCCTAAAGGAATACCTCCCGGAGGACCGAGAGAACTTCGTCGAAGACCTTCTAAACTCCCTTGCAAACCTCTACTACTCTGCCGAAATCGTTCACGCGGATCTCAGCGAGTACAACATCCTCGTTTGGGAGGATCTACCCTACATCATCGATATGGGTCAGTCCATGACCTGGGATCACCCCCTCGCCTACGAGTTCTTCTATCGTGACATGAACCAGCTTCTAAAGATCCTCCAGAAGCTCGGAAAGGATTACAAGACACCCCACGAAGTTATTGCCGAGCTACGAAGGCGAGCCAAGGGATAAAATTCTAGGAAGTCTGAGAAAAATAAAGCTGTAATTTGGTGGGGTACAACGGTATTTGTGTTTTTGCTTGAGAAAAATCAAGAGTGCGGGGGGCGGGATTCGAACCCGCGCAGGCCTTGGCCAGCGGATCTTAAGTCCGCCCCCTTTGACCGGGCTCGGGCACCCCCGCAACCGCTGGTTCGGTTGATCCGCGAGCGGGTCCGGTCTTGGGACCGGACGTACCTCGGACGATCGAGTGGAGATCACTCCTGGGGTTCCAGGGACGAAGCCCCATGGGCGGAGCCCTGGTTGGCAGGTCGATACCTCATACCCCCAACAACTTCTGGCCTTGAAGGGTTTAAACCTTCTCCCTCCAAATAAAGGCGTGGCAGAAGTGGATGATTTTATGGTAGACGAAGGCGTTATGGAAGAAGAGATCAGAATACCGAGGGACCGTGTGGGTGTTCTTATCGGAAAGAAGGGCAAAACCAGGAAGCGCTTGGAGAAGATAGCCGACGTAAAGATAAAGGTTGATTCAAAAACAGGCGAAGTTACCGTTAAGGGAGGAAAAGACACAGATCCGATTACTTTCATGCGTCTTATGAAGGTGATAAAGGCTATTGGTCGTGGCTTCGACCCTGACACGGCGTTAAAGCTTCTCCAGGACGACTATTACCTAGAGGTCATAAACCTTCGAGAACACCTAAATAGGAACGCGATACGCCGTCAAAAGGCTCGTTTGATTGGAACGAAGGGTTCTGCTCGAAAGAAGTTAGAGGTTCTAACCGATACAGACATAAGAATATACGGCGACACCGTTTCTATCATAGGAGACTACGAGAGCGTTAACTTGGCAAAAAGAGCGATAAACAGGCTAGCTATCGAGGGTTCCCCCCACAGTGTGGTGTTTAGAGAGCTCGAACTCGAGCGCAAGAGGAAGAAAACGGAGAAACTCCTCCGGGAGCTGGGCATAATCCGGGAAGAAGAGGAGTGAGTCCTTAAAAGCATTTTTACTCTTTTCTACACGGAGAAGGTGTAAAATTATGGCCGAAGAAGCCGTTGATATTTTCAAAGAGTTCAAGGAGCACTCCGTTGCCGAATTCTTCAAGAAGAATCGCCATATGCTAGGTTATTCCGGCAAAGTTAGATCCTTAACTACAGCCGTTCACGAGCTCGTGACAAACTCCCTTGATGCCTGCGAAGAGGCGGGAATCCTTCCAGATATTTATGTAAAGCTAGAGAAACTCGGCGACGAGCACTACAGGTTAACCGTGAGGGATAACGGGCCTGGGATTCCTCCTCATATTGCTCCAAAGGTCTTCGGGAAGCTTCTGGCTGGTACGAAGTTCCACAGGATGATTCAAACGAGAGGACAGCAGGGTATTGGTGCCGCAGGAGTCACAATGTTCGTTCAGATAACCACAGGGAAACCCATCCACCTCAAGACGTCTACAGGTGACGGAACGGTATGGGAAATGGATATCATGATCGACGTGATGAAGAACGAGCCCATCGTTAAGAACAAGACCCACTATCCGGGAAATTGGCGAGGAACTGAGGTAATCGCCGAAATGAAGGGTGTGGAGTACAACAAAGGGAAGTATTCAGTCTACGAGTACCTTCGGAGAACGGCTATAGCGAACCCCCACGTGAACATCGTTTTTGAGGATCCCGAGGGGAAGATTCATACGTTTGAAAGAAGCGTCTTTGAGCCGGTGAAGATAGGGGAAGAGGCGAAGCCCCATCCCTTTGGTATAACGCCCGATGACCTCGTTACGCTGAGTAGGATGTCTCGGGCTAAGACGGTAGGTAGGATGCTAACCAACTCCCTCCATGGCATGGGAGGAAAGGCCGTTATCGGTATGATGCAGGTTCTACCCCACGTCCTCAAGAAGGAACCTTCTAAACTCACGTGGAACGATGCGGAAAGGATTGTAGCAACCTTTCAGGCTATTCGCTACCTCTCCGAGAACAAGGTTGCCAAGAAGATCGTGGAGGAAAAGAAGGAAGACCTGACGGAAGAGGAACGCCTTCACTTTAACAACCTCAAGAAGTATGCAAAAACGATCTTGGGTGAAGAACCCACCGTCGAAAAGGTCTATAAAGTGATGACACCCCTTCTCTCTATTCGCATACGCGGTCCTCGAACCGATGTCCTCGTCCCCATCGGTGAAGAACGTATAAGGAAGTCCTTGCGGGCTAACCTCCAACCCCAGTTCGTTGCCGTCGTTGAACGAAAGCCAAAGGTCTATTCCGGTGGCATTCCGTTTCAAGTAGAGGTAGGCGTAGCCGTTGGTGGAAAAATAAAGTCCTTCGAGCTCATGCGGTTTGCAAACCGAGTTCCTCTCCTCTTCGACGCCGGTGGATGTGCCATAACGGAGGCCGTGAGGAGCATTGACTGGAAGCGATATGGTTTTCCAGACTTCTTTTCCTCCCCAGTCGTCGTTCTCATTAACCTCTCTTCTACCCATGTTCCCTACACTACGGCGGGAAAGCAAGCCATAGCAGACGTCCCCGAGGTCTTTAACGAAATAAGGGCCGCCCTTATGGAGGTAGGACGAAAACTCAAGGAGTACACTTCAAAGGTTTCGGCCGTTCAGGAGCTCCTCCAGAAAAAGAAAGTATTAGAGCATTACTTACCTCTTATAGCAAAGAGCTTGGCTGAACTAACCGGAGAGGACGAGAAGACCGTGGAAAACCTCTTGAAGAAGATGGTAGAAGAGCGTTACAAGAAGATAAACGAGCTACTTGCTAAAATCGAGGGTGAGAGCGCATGATGGAGGATATTCGAAAGGTGGACGAGCAGATCATTAAGAAGCTATCCGAATGGGCGAAGGAGATTCTTCAGAAGGCAGAAAAAGAAGGCGAGCTTTACCTAGAGGTCCCGGTGCGATCGCTTTCCAACGTGATTTGGGATGAGGAGAAAGGAATCCTTCGGATGGGTCAGAGGGTCGCCCGAAGGAGCTTCCTTAACGTTGCCCACGCGAAGCGCTTTCTTCAGACGATTGTAGTGGCAGCTGCCATAAAAAGCCTCGTGGAAGAAGGTGTAACAACGTCCCTCCGTGACGTGTTCTACCGCGTCAAGTTTACCATCCCCGGAACGAAGGAGAACGTCGTAGATGAGCAGAAGGAAAGCGACAAGGCCATTGAGGACCTTGAAACGATGCTAGGCTTTGTTAGGGAAGAGTTTCACGTTTTCTCCAAGGGAGGGAAGGGTCACGTAGCTGGACCGATAGAGATAGAAGAACATGTTTACTCTCCTGATGGAAAGCACAGGATCGTCGAGGTAGATGGAACAAATGTGGGTATGGGTGGATGGGCCGTTCCGCCCATAGTAGAACCCGAGAGGGTGAAGATAAAGAAGGTAGAAGCAGAATTTGTTCTAGTAATTGAGAAGTCGGCCGTCTGGACAAGGTTTCATGAGGACCGCTTCTGGGACGATCACAACGCCCTCATAATCACCGCCGAGGGTATGCCTGACAGGGCTACCCGGCGTCTCGTCCATAGGCTTCACTACGAGTTTAACCTTCCGGTTTACATCCTCACCGACGCCGATCCGTGGGGGTGGTACATCTACTCAGTTTATAAGCAGGGATCGATCAACCTTTCTTACCTTTCGCCCCAGTTAGCTACACCACCTTCCAAATTCCTCGGTATGACGATCTCCGACTACTTCGACTTTAGCTTTCCGAAGACCGTCCAGATTAAGCTTAACGAGAAGGACGTAAAACGTTTGCGTGAGCTTAGAAGGTACCCATGGTTTAAGAAAAAAGAATGGCATCAAGAGTTTGATCTTATGGAAAAGAAAGGCTTCAAGATGGAGCTGGAAGCCGCCTCCTCCAAACACTGGCGTTTCATATCGAAGGAGTACGTGCCGGCAAAGCTCGAGGCAGGAAAGGTATTGCCATAATGTTACGGAATGCGGCTAAGTTAAAAACCCTTCCAGCCCTATCCTTCTTGTGTTTGAATCTCCCTCCGAGCTATTAGCGTGGTCTAACGACTATATGGATAAACTAGAGGGAAGAGAACCCAAAGATGAAGAGGAAGCTCTCGAGAGGACGAAGATCTTAGCCTCCCTCGTCTCTGATATGCGTCGATTTAACTTTCACGCCCCAAAGTTTGGTGTAGGAGACCTTTTCAAGGAGCTTAGATTTTCGGACAAAGAAGAGCTCCTAGAGGCAGCCCCACTCCTTCAATCCTTTATATACTCGCTTAACTCCAGAAAATGGGCCTATGAGAGGGCCAAGATAGCATTTTTGGCCAATAAACTAGCCTACTACTTCCTAAAGGAGAACGTTATGAGGGACTTTCTGCCGTTCTTGCCATACGGAGGTGATTATCTCTCTTTCACACTCCGCTCTGGTGGTGCTGGCTACCTGGCCTTTCGGGACATAGAGAAACTTCTGAGGGGGGAGAAGAGGCTCTCTCTTGTCTTTGAGGATGAGCGGTTGGTGGGTGTTGAGAAGGAAGGGAGGAAGGGTCTTCTCCCTTCTTCGACTGCTACGTTACTCGCCTCTACGGCCGTTAAAATAGCCACAGATAGGCACTGGAAGGACATAGTTGAAGCAGAAAGGAGCAAAATACCCCACTACGATGAGATCCTCGCCTACGAGTCCATCGTCACGAAGTACGACGTCATAAAGGTGAGTGAAAACCCGGAACTCTACTGGGAGTTGTTTCAGGAGCTTGAAGAGGCAGGATTTCTCGACGATGACGGAAGCGTGAAACCATACATCCTCAACGGTTTAAGGAAAAAGCGGTTCTTCCGTTACAACAGGTTGCTCTCTCTGGCACAATCCTACTTAACGCTGTTCTTGCTCCAATATTACATCTACTTTACCCCCTGGGCCAGAAAAAGGAATGTGCCCCTCAGGGGGATGCCAGAAGGTGTAGAGGCCTTGGAAGAGGTACTTTCGGATGCAGAAATGGCCAACTGTACCATCCCCTCCCAGAGGGTTATAGAAGTCGTCGAGGAGGCTCGAGAGCTCTACGGAGTTCTACCCTTTCCCTGGAGGGACGTGGCTGACACCCTCCTTTTTAAGATCTGTCCCTCTCTCGGTAGAAGGTTTGAAGAGATCGAAAGGCTCCTCCAGGAGGTTAGAACGCCCTCTGGAAGGGCAAAGAAGTTCTTGGAACTGCTAGGTGGGAAGGATGATAAAGATAAGACAAAGAGACGATCTAAAAAATCTAAAGAAGGATCCAAAGGTTAAAGAAGTCTACCTAGGCAGGCGACTATCCAAGAACGTTGCTACCCTCCTTTTAAGCCTCTATCCTAACCTGGAGAAGATCTATTTACCTCGCTCCCTCTACAGGGTGACTTCAAATCAGGTAAAGAAGGCCCTAGAAGCCGTTGGGGTTCGTCTCGTTCCAACCGATCGGCGTCCCGGTAGGCCGCCAAAGTACGACGAGGAAACGCTTAAATTGATCGTCGAGAAATATAAATCCGGTGAGGCGGTCAACAAGATCTCTTCTGATACTGGCATTCCTCTTAGGACTGTTTACTACCTCCTTCGCAAGCTGGGTCTGCGTCGGTAAACCCCTTAACACGAAGGATTACGCCATATTTCAATCCTCGGACGTTTACCAAACCGTTTCTTGTTCCTTCTCCGACGGTCGATATCTCTGCTGCGCCAATATCCCCCTCTCCGATAAACTTAGGGTCACATATACGACGGTCTCCAACGAAACGATACAAAGGTTGTTTAACGTCCTTCAAAGGGAAGAAAACGGCCTCTCCCTCGTAAAGGTTTTCACGAAGTACGACGCCTTCATTACCCTCAGCGGGAAAGAAGGCAATTACATCGTGAAGGAGTATATACCCAAGGAGAACGTCGAAACGGCTTCTGATATCGTTTCGGATGCAATGATAGTCTCCTACGATCCTACCATCGCCTGGTTTGTTAGTATAAAGAAAGACGGCCACTCCACCGTTTCCTACTACGTTAAACGAGGCTCTATACCGGACATCCTCCCGGAAGTTTCCCTGTCGGACTGCAAGATGAAGATAAAGCCCCTTGAATACGAGCTCCTCAAGAAGGGCGATCAGTTCTTCCTCTTCTATACATTCTCCGTTTACTTCAACGGAAAGAAAGTCATTCCACCCAAGATAGATGCCTACGTAAACGATACCTACGTAAACAGTGTGAAGATCGATCCAAAAGGCGAAAATCTCGAGATCTTCACCCCTGTGGGTTCAAACCCCAAGGAGATCGAACTAAAGATAAGAACGAGTGTTGGAAGTTGTGGTACAACCTTTGCTCAAACTCTCAAGCCCGAGATGGAGTCCTCTATCTCGACGGGCTGGTTGATCCTCTTGGCTGCCGTCGTGATAGTCCTAGCACTTCTTCTTTGGAGGGAGGTTCAACACCGATGAGCCTTAGCTCAGCTTCAATCTCCTGAAGCCTCTCCTCATAATCCTTTATCAATGACTTGAATGCATCTTCGGAGATCTTGTTTGCTAACCTCCTTTTCTTTGTCATCTCGATGAGGAGAACGTACTTCTTCCACTCCTTTAGTAATCTCCTCTTTCTGATTCTAGGCGCTGCGAAGATCGCTGCTACGACCACGAGAACAAAGAGAGCACCCACGATCCATCGAAGGTTGTCCGTATAGGCTACTACGCTTGTTCCCGCTACCGTCACCTC
The DNA here is from genome assembly GCA_015520865.1 of Candidatus Iainarchaeum sp. Lineage (GTDB taxonomy): Archaea > Iainarchaeota > Iainarchaeia > JAADDC01 > JAADDC01 > WANZ01. The sequence continues at coordinate 2,322 of WAPE01000011.1, read as the reverse complement.
AACGGGATCGACGATAACGTCCCTCTTCTTTCCTGAAAAGGAGAGATGAAGCAAAACCGGAGGAAGGTAACACGTCCCTGGCAAGCCAGATGCCTTGTATATGAACTTCGTTTCCACCTCTATTCTATCACCGAGCGGATGGGGTCTTCCGAACTCTGCCTGTGGTTCTCCAAAGTTACAGTACTTTCCTCCAACCCCGTAGACGTATTCTCCCCCCACGGTCATGCTATCGGACGCCAGCACTCTAATATCGTCAACAAGGGTTTCCCCTGGTTTTACGACGTCGGGGAGGACCTTTCTCGTTACACTGAATGATGGGAAGTCGATTTTTCCGTCTTCCGCCCAATCCACGAGATTTGCTAATAGCAGCGGTCCGGAACAGTACAGACACCCCGTTACGACAACTCTACCTTTATCTTCCTTCCATCCCAAGACGTTCTCTCCGTTTTCCGTTGCAAAACCCGAGTTAAAACCCCTCGGAAGGTAAATGGGCTCTCCTACATAGTACATCCTCTCGTATCCGAAGAAAACGGGGCCAGCGGGTGAAGTTAGTGCACCCTTTACCAGGATACCGTTCTTTATCTCCGTATAGGAGGTGGATATCGATCCCCTGTCAAGTCCTTCCAACTTATAGGTCTTCTTTACCACCCCAAACCGATCTGCCAGCGGATTCGTTGATCGGAGGTCTATAATCAGGCCTCCTCCCTCCTTGTAAAACCTAAGAAATCGGTCTACGTCCTGGGGATTCATTGAAGTACAGGAAAGAACAATAACGGCATTGTACCGGCTGAGATCGTCCGTTGAATAAATTACGTTAACGTCGAAGCCTAGATCTCTGAGATAGGCCGCCAAAACATGCGGAGACTGAGGTAGAAGTTCTTCCACGGTTCCTTGATACGCGTAGCAATCTGTGGAAAAGTCCTTTGCATAGATGGCTACTGCAGAGAAGGAGAGGGGTAGTATGAGCAGGAATAGGAGGAGCCTCTTCACAGGAGAAGGAGAATGCCGATGAATAAAACGTTTCCGGGGGCAGGTTACTAAGAAGGAGTGGTTTTTAAGTTTTGCTTGGCCGTTCTATGGTGAGGTGGTGATATGGCTCTCAGGCCGGCTCGCGCTTACCGTAAGCTAGAACGCCCCTATACGAGGGTCGCCGTTAAGGTACCTGAGAAGAACTACATAGGGGCCAACCCTGCTGTGAGGATAAGGAGATTCGTGCAGGGAGAACTTCGCCCCGAGTTCGACACAGTTTACTACCTTGTTGCCGAGGATGCCCTCCAGGTTAGGGACAACGCCATCGAGGCCGCCCGTATGGCTATCGTCAGATTCTTAGAGAAGAAGATCCAGAAAAGGTTCTGGATCCGTGTAAGGGCTTATCCTCATCACATCCTTCGGGAGAACCGCCAGCTAACGGGTGCTGGTGCCGACCGTCTCCAGAAGGGTATGAGAAGGGCCTTTGGACGACCTGTAGGAAGGGCAGCCCAAGTTTATCCCGGTAAGGTAATGTTCGAGGTTGTAACGATGAGGGAGTTCGAGCCCTACGTGAGGGAAGCCTTTAGAAGGGCTGCAATGAAGATGCCAGGGCACTACAAGGTAATAATTCGGGAAAGAAAGCAGACCGATGTTCAAGGATAGAACTTCCCCACCCTTTTCACTATTTCTTCGTGGATCTCCTCCGGATCTCTGTCTCCATCAATGACAAGGAAGTTGAATTCCTTTGCTAGTTCCAGGTAGTTTTCCCTGACCTTCCTCAGGAACTCCTCCTTCTCGTAAAGGTCAACGGTTCCCTTCGTTCTTCCATAGATTCGCTCTAAGGCCACTTCCACGGGTACGTCGATGAAGATTGTTAGATTGGGCTGGAGAATCTCATAGTTTAAGGCCTTCAAGACACCGTCGATCTTACTTCTTTCTATTCCTTGGGCTGTTTGGTAGGCCAGGGTAGAGAAGTGATACCTATCGGAAAGGACGATCTTGCCTGCCTCTAGAGCCGGTTTTATATAGTTTTCAATGTGGTTTATCCTGTCCTGCAGGAAAAGAAGCAGGTATATTTCTGGCGGATACTTTTCTTTACTTTTTAGGGCTATCTTGACGAAGTGGCCCGTAATCGACTCTCTCATAGGTTCTTCTGTCACAAAAACTTTGTATTTTCGTTTCTGGAGCCACGCTGAAAGCCAACTAAGTTGAAGGGTCTTTCCGCTTCCATCTATGCCCTCAAAAACAACGAACCTAGGAGAAGTGTTTGGTACCTCTTTCCATTCCATCCTAAGAAGGTAGAATCGATCGTTTTAAACACTTCCTCCACCTCCATCATTAGACCCCATATAT
>WAPE01000010.1 GCA_015520865.1 Candidatus Iainarchaeum sp. | reverse complement strand
GGTTTAAGGAAGTAGGATTTGAGATCGCCGCCGCCGTAGAAGTTGGTTACTGGGAAGCAGAGACTTTTAAGTTTAATTTCCCCGATTCGGTTGTCTGGAACGTCGATATAAGAAAATTGGGTAGCTGGGAAGTTGAAAAGGTTATAGGAAGGCCAGAGGTAGTTATAGGAGGTCCACCCTGCGAAGCTTACACTTCAGCAAACGCTTCTAGGATGGAGGAGCCTCTTCTTAGGTTATATGAGGATCCCCGTGGGAGATTGACCCTCCACTACATAAGGTTCATCGGTGATCTTCAACCCGAAGTTTTTGTTATGGAAAACGTTGTGGGGATCCTTGAAGGAGGTCTAAAAGAGGCGCTGAGGTACGAATTTGGCCGGATTGGCTATGAAGTGAAGTTCAACGTACTCGATGCAGAGGACTACGGAACCCCTTCCCATCGGAGAAGGGTGTTTATATCGAACTTAAGATTGAAACCACGAAGAAGGCGTGGTCCCGTAGTTTGGGAGGCTATTGGAGACCTAATAGAACTTGATGAAAGTATTCCCAACCACCGACCGGCTTCGTTGAGCAAGAAGTTAGAGGAGAGGGCTTGGAGGATAAAATGGGAACAATCTTTAACTTATTTTCGTGGAGCTCGCCAAACACTGAGGAACTTCATTAAACTCCACCCATTCAAGTTGGCACCCACCGTTATGGGATCGTCCCGCTTCGTTCATCCCTTTGAGGGGAGGCTACTAACTCCCCGCGAACACGCACGCCTCATGGGGTTCCCAGATAACCATGTTTTCCTCGGACCCCTTACTTCCCAGTATAATATGAGTGGCGAAGCCGTTCCACCGACCCTTTCCCGAGCTATAGCGGAGTACATCCTCAAGAAGGTGGGTGAGCTTTAAACTTTGCTTCCCGAGTTAGGTGTATGATCGTTGTATACCACGACGTCCACTCCGTGGCGAAGCTAACCGAGATCTACAAGCTCGCCTCTGCTTACAACGTTGACCTCTTCGTGGTTTCCCGGGTTCAGGGAGGAGCAGCACAGAGCGGTGTTCCAGAGATCAGCGCCCGTGCCTTCCTAGAAGGCAGGAAGATCCTTGTCGTCCCTGATCTAAAGGACGCCATTGAGCTTCTAAAACCTTCGAAGGTGATTATACTAGCAAAGCGAGCCCAAGTACCCTTCGATCCCTCCGAGGTCGATGACAAGACGATGATCGTCGTTACGGGCACCGAGCCCGATGTTTCTAAGTACGATGAGGTTGGAGAGCTCCGCTACGTCGAACCGAGGGAATTGGGGGACATCGGGAAGCTCGCTGTGGCCCTATGCCTCCTTAAAAGGTAAGATCCTATCTATTCTTTGGGGATGATGACGCCGACATCGCATGATCGGTGATTAGAAACTGGCTCGCTGACCCTTTCCTTCTATAATCCTTATCCTTACCTCCCTTCCACCTGTATCGAAGGCCCTTACGTTTTCTATACCGAAGGGATAGGATGCGATGAGATGAACGTATCCTAGGTAAGGAAAGCTCCTGATATCTGCTGATGAGGGCTTTGCAACGGAAGGATGGGAGTGAAAGGAGCCGACAACCCCGGGAGGGATCTGGTTGAGATCGAAGATGGCGTGGTGGTATCCCTCCTTCCAAGGAACGTAGATAACCTCTGTTATGTATACATTCTCTCCTTCCACTTCTCCTCCCAGGAGACTGAAGAACTCCATGGGAAACTTCCGGCGGGCCGCTTCCAATAACGAAACCAGGAGATCCCTAGAAATGATAGCTTCTAAAACCATACTTTCCCACCACCGGAACGAAGACAAATCCTTCCCTTCTTTCTATTTCTACAAGCTTATCTCCTCTTTTCTCGTACGCCACGAGATCCTGGTAATGAAGATCGCCTATCGGTGCGACGACGATGCCGCCCTCCCTCAGTTGTCCAATAATTGGTGAAGGAATTTTTGGGAGGGCGGCATGATATATGATCCTGTCATAGGGCGCGTACTGTGGTAAACCTCCGCTGCCGTCACCCACGAAGATGTAGATCTCGTTGTATCCTAGCCTTCTAAGGGTTTTTCTTGCCCTTTCGGCCAGTTCTGGTATTCTTTCCACCGAGTAAACGGGCGACTTGGTTATTTCGTAGATGAGTGCTGCCGTGTATCCGCTACCGGTCCCTACTTCCAGGACCTTCAACCCTCTTTCTAATCGGAGCATCTCTAACATCGATGCTATCGTAAAGGGCTGCGAGATCGTTTGACCGTAGCCAATGGGAAGCGCCGTGTCATTGTATGCGTATTCTCTTTCCTCTTCCGGGACGAACTCTCCCCTCAGTACCTTTAGAAAGGCCTTCAGAACCTTTTCATCCCTTATGCCTGATCTCTTTAGATGCTCGACGAGCTCTTCCCTACTCCTCATTTCGCTCCCTCGCTATCTTCTCGATCTCCCTGAAGTTCTTCGCTGTGGTGATTTCTTCCTCTTCGATGGACGGAACCCCCCTATACTTTCCTATGAAGAGGTAATAGGTGAAGATCTTGCCCTTGGCCTTTTCCAAGTCTGAAAGCCTCTTTCTTATCCTGTGGATGCTCGTTTCTTTCAGAAAAGATATTGTGTATCTCCTTTTTGCGAGGGCGTTCCAGGGTAGCCTCCTAAATTCTTTTACCTTTCCTCCCAGGTTTTCGAGGATCGAAAACGGATAGTGGAGCTCTGTATCTTGGGGCTCTGTCACAGGTTCAACGCCCCTGATGAGTCTTATCCCTAGGATCCTCTCTAGCTTTTCGGCGGCCTCCTTCGTCGGATAGTATCCCCTTTCGTATCGGTATATCGTTTCCTTCGTCGTTCCCGTTAGTTCTGCAAGCTTTTGAAGACTCAGACCTAGCTCCATCCTCCTCCTTCTTAGAAGCTCCCTATCGATCTTCACGATCTCCTTGCCCTTCACGTAGAATGAGAGAGGCTTCCTTCCGTCTAGGAATGCCAGGAACGTTTCTGGTGTCATCGCCGGCACGCCATGACGGTAGTAGATCGTCCCTTCCTTTAGGGGACCCCAACGACTTCGATTAGCTATTATTATGGCCCTCCCGTGGAGGATATCTGCCAAGTTTAACATATCTGTTGCGTGTTCTGGCTTTAGAGCGTCGAGGTTGCCCAAGATTCGTATTACGAGGACCTCCGAGCCCTTCTTTGCGATGAGATCCACAGAGGTCTTTATGTCCCTATAATCAACGACGCTGTAGCCCCGTTTCCTTAGTTCCTCCACGAGGTTCATGGGACCACCCCCGCCAGGAAGGCGACGAGGGCGACGATCATCCCCACCTTCAGGATCTTCTCTGCTGATTCCTCATCCTTCCTCAGGGCTTTAGCGATCGCTAACAATGCAATGAGGCTTGCGAGTCCCATAAGCCAGGCGTACCAGGCGCCCACGTAGCCAATGATGTACGGGAAGGGAGTGAGGATGACTCCGAGGAAGACGAGGTAGCTGGCGAAGAAGTTGGCCCACTCGCGGCCTAGAATGTGGAAGAGGGAAAGTTTTTTCGGGTAGTCCACGTTCCCGTCTGTAATGTCCTTGTAGATTTCCCTCCCCCAGTTCACGAGGAAGATGATAATGGCCGGAAGGAACGTGTTTTCTACTTTTCCGCCGATTCCTCCATAGACGATGGATAGAGCTACGAGGAAGGACACGACGATGTTCCCGATGTACTTCTTGGCCTGTATCTTCGAGGAGTAGAAGTAAGAAAGGCCCACTGCTATAAGCGCAACGAGTAAGTGGTAAGGGGAGGCCAGTATTGCCAAGAGGAGGCCGAGGGTAAAGTAGGTTAACCAGGTGATCCTCGCTTCCTTCAGGTTGAGGATTCCCTCGACGAGGGGACGCCTTCTTCCGCGGTTTCTATCGATTTCGACGTCAAAGTAGTCATTGACTGCCTGGGCCCCCATAGAAATGAAGGATGCGGATAGTGCAGGCAATATTGTTCTTTCTAGGGGGAGTCCTGCTAGAAGCCCACCAATTACAGCTGCGAAGAATACCATAATGGCGTTTATCGGTCTCCCTAACCTTACTGCTCCAAGGAGTTTCTTCGGCCTACTCCTCTTCTTTGCCACGCTAAAAATTATGTGACGAACTATTTAACATCAACCCTTCTGGACCTTCTTCTTCCTCAGCCTCTTAGAACCACAACGCCTGCACTTCTCTGGCGGCTTTCCCCTATAACCGCGGTTCCTCGCCCCGCACTTCATGCATATCCAGACGTCCTCGAACAGCCGCTTCTCCGCCTCAGGGAAACCCATGGTAAAAGAGGGAATGAGAAAGGGTTAAAAATTTACTGACCTTCTTCTACGAGCTTCTTCAATGCCTCTTCTATAAGTTTTGCCATTATTACTGCCTTCTTTGGGTCATTTCCTGGTAATTTCGCAGAAACGCTTACATAAGGAACATTTTTGTAACCTTCAGAGGTTTTAACGGGTCTTGTGCCGGTCCCTACGGTTACTTCAATTTCATGCCCAAGTTGTCTGAGGGCTTGTTCGATGGCATATTTTGCGGCTACAAGATTGTCGACTTCCTTACCCCTCTCCTTTCTTATTTCTTGGACAAGTTTGTCAGTTTTCTCCCAAAACTCCTTAGTGAGAGGCATTCTTACTATAGTTACCGGAAAGCCCACCTTTTCTAATCCAGACTCGTGAGCAGAGCCGTAGAAATGTTCTATCCCCCTTCCTCTATCTACTTTTATATTTCCTACAATAATGTGGGTCGCTCCGGGTTCCTCGGATCGGTTTTCTATCGCGATTAGGTCAACGAATTTCCTTCTTCCGCCGATCTTTTCTTCTTCTAAGGCTTTTCCTATCTCTCTGGAGAGAGCGCGTTCCT
>WAPE01000009.1 GCA_015520865.1 Candidatus Iainarchaeum sp. | reverse complement strand
TTTCCGCATGTTCCTTGAACCTTTCCATGAGCTCGGAACCCTTGATTGAAGGAAAGCCCGGATAGTTCTCCACGATGTGGGCATCTAGAACCTGGCCACCGAACTCCTTCGAGATAACAACCGTTCTTAGCATGCTTCTCCCGGCGTAGAGTCCGGCGGCTAAACCCGCCGGTCCACCGCCAATGATCACTACGTCGTACTCTTCCTTCAGCTTTGCCCTAGAGGTTATCTCACCAAGGGAGAACCCAAACTCAATGCTCATGGGGCACCCCCTTCTTGTGGAGAACCGCGTGGGCAGTGTAGTGGGCGAACATGTCAACAGCCTGATCTATGACCGGCGGACAGCCCTCCCACTCCAGAAGGGTTTCTCCCGTTTCTCTATCAACGATCACGTTCTTCGGAACGGCAGAAACCTGGTACTTGTCGGCCAGATCGCCGTATTCGATGGCCTCAATCATATATCCTCTGATGTGGGGGTTGAGATAAGCCAGACGGTGAGCAGCCTTTACGGCGAAGGGGCAGTAGGGGCATGTCGGCGTAACGAAGACGTAGATGTCTATAGGAACGTCGATGCTACCTATGTGTTCTTTTAGGTGCGGGTTGAGCTCAAACTCGAGCTTTCCCGTTCCAATGAGGAGTATATCGTCAATGAATGCCCTGAACTCATGTCCAGAGGGGATTCCCATATAGATAATTCGCGGTACTTCCTCGAAGAGGATGGTGGGACCGTGTTCTACACCGTATTTCTCAGCAACCTCTTTATCCTTCTCCAAGTGATAAACCTCGTACTTTACCTTATCGTTAGCGATATCGCCCAGGAGCTCTTCTATGACATCACAGTATTGGCAAGACGGCTCGTTGGAGCGGAAGAAAAGGATTTTAACCTCCTTTTCGAGGGGCTGAAGGATCTTCTTCAACTGTTCCTTATCTTTGTCATTCAACACCATGTTAACACCGTAAAACATCCAACGACGATGAACTTTTAAGTCTTCTGCCAGCCTTTCCTCCACAGCTCGACAGGATCTACCGAGAGGAAGTAATGCAAAAGCCCCCACATTTCCTCATATTCTTTCTTGTCTCGGGCCCTAGCACGAAGTAACCGATCGAGGTGTTCTTTGACGTAGTTTATGGTAACTCCTCGTTCAGGATGGATCGGTGTTGTATGGAGAACCTGAACAACGGCCTGAGCAACCTTTCTTAACGTATCTGTAGGCTCCAAAACGGCTACTCTAAGGGAAGGAACACGCACCAAAAGGTGTGGGTTTTTCTCCGACGGGAGGTAATCCCCTCGAAAACGATAAACCTTCACGTTGAGGTGTTTGCTCTTTCCAAGCCCCTTCATTATATTGATGAGTACTTGGAAGGCCGGATCGTGGGCCATGAATATGAAGCGGTTACCCGATGCCAGTGCTTTAAAGAGGTTGAGTTGAAAGGCTGGGGAGATTAGGAGGAACGGAGTGAACTCGTAGGTCACTATATCATGTATCCCGCTCTTCCTCGTTATGATATGCCAAACACCCTGTTCGTACTCATCGTGGAGGTTCTTCTTAACATCAAAACGAAGCCTACCAAGCTTATAGGGATCGAAGATGTTACCAAAGGGTGAAAGCTGCTCTTTCGCAGCATCAAGGTAAAGTATTTTGGAAAACCAGCCAGTTTTCTCTACCTCCTTCGCTAGATCCTTTCGTAGTGGGCCTAGGTAAAGGGCAGTTTCTCCCTTGGGTATTTTAGCACGTTTAAAAACCTCCTTAAGGAACTTCGAGATCCCTACGAAGTTAAGGTCCTCTAAGGGAATCTCTGTCCAGCCAGATACCCTTCGAACGTATCTTATGTCACCCTGACGACCGAACAAAGATAGACGAGCGGCGATCTTCTTGGCAACCTCGTACTTTATCCTTTCTTCGACCACGGAAAAGTATCCTTCTGGTCCTTTTTAACACTTACGAGGAAGGTAAGATATATGGATTTCTCCCTTTCAAACGAGCTAGGTCCACGATGGATCCTGGTAATCGCCCTTCTCCTCTTCGTCCTCAGCTTCATCGTAGGGACCCAAAACTCGGTTCTCTTCTACGAATACCTTCCCCATAGAATCCCAGAAAAGGGCATCGTCGTCTTCTAC
>WAPE01000008.1 GCA_015520865.1 Candidatus Iainarchaeum sp. | reverse complement strand
TGGGCCCGCCCGGATTCGAACCGGGGACCTCCTCCTCGTAAGGGAGGCGTCATACCGGGCTAGACCACGGGCCCACGGAAGCTTAGTGGGGTCATAGGGACAGAGCCCCGACTTGTCGGCTTCGCGGATCATCACACCCAGTGCGTGGGGTTGCTAAACCCCACCCGCTTCGGGGTAATAGGGACGGAGCCCCATATCCAATATAACTTCTCCCATCCAAAAGGGTTAAAGACTATGACGGGAGTTGTGGAGGTCAACGACGTTGCGGCGAGGGAGATCCAGAGGGGATCCCTCCACGTCTTCGCCCAGAACATCCTCTCAGTTAGAGCTACCAACGGCGAATGGGTGGAAGTGAGACACGGTGAAGAAACCCTCGGTTACGGCTTTTACTCAAGGTTGTCATCAATCCCTGTCAAGATCTTCTCTAGAAACGAGGGCAATCCCGAAGAGGTTATATTTAGGAGGCTGGAAGGCCTTTGGAGGGAAAAGAGGAGGTTATATAGCGAATCCTTTCGTTGGGTCTTCGCAGAGGGAGATCTACTTCCAGGACTCATTATAGATGTCTTCGGAGACGTTGCGGCTTTTAGGGTGAACGTTTTTGGCCTAGAACAGTTCAAGGAGCAAATCGCTGACTTTATTGTAGAGATGGGTGTTGAGAACGTCGTCGAAAGAAATGACTTTACGGCTAGGGAAAGGGAGGGGCTTCCGAAGAAGAAGGGAGTGATTAGAGGAAGGAAGTACAGAACCCAGATCGAAGAGGGAAGCGTTTCCTTCGTTGTAGATGTTCTTCACGGTCAAAAGACAGGGTTTTACCTTGACCAGAGGGAAAACAGGATCTTTTCCGAAAGATTCTCTGATGCTGAAAAGGTTCTCGATGTTTACTCCTATACGGGAGGGTTTGGGATCCATCTGGGCAAAGATGGTGCGGAGGTTCACTTCGTGGAGCTTGGGAAGGATGTTATCAACCTTCTGAGGGCGAACATGAAGCTAAACAACATTCACGGAAGGATCCTTCCCGGTGATGCTATAGACGTCCTGAAGGGGCTTCTTCGAAGAGGGGAGAAGTACGACGTCATTTCCTTGGATCCGCCAGCTTTAGTAAAGGGAAGAGGCAACCTAGAGGCTGCCAAAAAGGCTTATTTCTTGGTAAACAGGCTAGCAATTAAGCTCCTTCGGTCGGGAGGCATCCTACTAACCTCTTCCTGCTCTCAACCCATCACGCCAAAGGAATTCCTTGGCATCGTCCGGGGTGCTGCCCTCAAGGAAGGAAGGAGGATACGGCTTGTGGGAGGTATTAGAAGCCAGTCTGGCGACCACACCTACTATCCTCCCCATCCCGAAACCTCCTATTTGAAACACATCGTGGCGGTGGTTGAATGATGGAAGAGATTGAAGAATTGGCGAAGTCGATGAAGGAGAGACGGATACTTCTCCAAATCCCCGAAGGGCTCAAGGGAAGGATTCCGGAGATCGTCGAGCTCTTTCGACGGTACGGAAAGGAGGTCATCGTCGGTCTGGATCCCACCTACGGTGCCTGTGATGTTAGGACCAGAGAAGGGGAGGCTGTTGGAGCGGAGGCGATCGTTCATATCGGTCACCTCCCCATGGTGAAGCTTCCTGGGGTTTACTACGTAGAGTGGAAGCGGGAAGCCAAGATCGAAGCTATCCTGAACGCTGTAAGAGAGCTTACCCAGAAGGGAAGGGTTTGTGTCGCTACAACGGCCAACTTCAGGTACCTTCTAGAAAAGGTAAAGGAGATACCCGGTGTGGTAATTGGAAGGGGTTCCTGGAGGGTTCCCTACGAGGGTGTTGTCCTCGGGTGTGATACGACTGCCTGCGACGTCGAAGCCGACCTTAACGTATTTATAGGAGATGGATCCTTCCACCCGATGGCAATTTGGATCAATACTCGGCGTCCAACCTTCGTTGTAGATCCCTCCGGAAGTGTAACCGAGATTAGCTACGAGAAGGTCCTGAAGAAGCGCCTTGCGCTCATAGGAAGCGTTTCCGGGAAGAGGATTGGGATCCTCGTTTCTTCGAAGGTCGGCCAAAATCGGAGGAAGCTTGCATTTCAGCTTTACGAGCTCTCAAAGGGCCTTGGCTACGAACCCTACCTCTTCGTTTCTGATTACCTCGATCCCTCCTACCTCCTCGGCATAGACGTGGATTTCTTTGTCTATACGGGCTGTCCGCGGGTTCCCATCGACGACGCCGAGCGGTATCCGAAACCGCTCCTCACCCCCGAGGAGTTCCTCTACAAGGTAGGCATCGCGAAGGAGTACCGGATTGGCTGGATCACAGAACTTCCCCGATGAGATAGCGGGGTGTAAGGTCGGTGATTTTGACTTCTTGGAAGGAGCCCAAGGCCCCATTCTTTACCAGAACGAGCCTGTAGTTTTGGAGTCTCCCTTTATTCCATCCGCGGCTTCCTTCTTCGACAACGAGAACTCTCTTTACCGTTCCTACGTAGGGCTTATACCTCTCGAGGGAAACCCGCTCGTGGACCTCCGTGATGTACTTGCTCCTCCTCTTCTTCTCGTTGGAGGGAATCTGTCCCCTGAATCGAGCAGCTGGAGTTCCAGGCCTTGGGGAAAATCGGGAGATGTTTACGACATCGATCTGGAGCTCTTCTATGAGCCTTACGGTGTCCAAAAACTCCTCCCAGGTTTCTGTCGGAAAACCGACGATAACGTCCGTTTCGATGAGGGCTTCCGGATACGTCCTTCTTATCTTCTTCACGAGCTCGTAGAATTCTTCTGCTGTGTACTTCCTTCCCATGAGCCTCAGAATCCGGTCGTTTCCAGACTGAACGGGCAGGTGGAAGAAGTGGTATAACCGCTCGTCCTTGAAGAGGTCTAGATATCCCTCATCGATAAGCCTTATGGCATGCTCAGGGCTCATCATCCCAACACGGATCCGATAGTCTCCTTCCACTTTATCTAGGATCTCTGAGAGGAGTTCTACGAGGGAAGACCCGATATCGGTTCCGTAAACCCCTGTATCCTGTCCCGTGAGCCTTATCTCCTTCCTCCCCTCTTCCACAGCTTCTTTTACCTCCCTTACAATGTTCTCTAAGGGAAACGATCTCGTTTGGCCTCTGGCAAACCTCGTAGCACAGTAGGTACATGCGCTGTTGCATCCTTCGGCGATGTAGACAGACGCGATAAGGTTTCTTTCCCTCTTCTTTGGAACTCCCGCCTTGGTCGTCGGGATTTCGACCCCTAGGAGCTTTCCTAGCTTATCGTAGCTCCTGGGGCCGAATAGGTGTTCCACTCCGAGCTTTCTTAGCCTATCGGGGTTTACGTCGGCCAAACATCCAATAACGATGGGATTGAAGGGTAGGAGTTTCCTTATTCTAGAAACCATGTGCTCCTCGGTCTTCGTTTTTACTGCACAGGTGTTGATAAGCACGATATCGGCCTCTTCTGGAGAAGGAACCTCCTTCCAGCCGGCAGACTCCAGACTAGCCTTTATGATCTCTGAATCGACCTTATTGGCCACACATC
>WAPE01000007.1 GCA_015520865.1 Candidatus Iainarchaeum sp. | reverse complement strand
GACCTAGAATACATTCTCAATAATGCACCTGATACCCGGATCTATATTGCGGCCGGATTGCAAAGAAAAAGAAGAGGGTACAATCTCAAAGAAGCCAGTATTGAAGATGTTGTCTACTACCTTAAGCTCCCGAGATCCTCTATACCAAATCGCGATTTTTACTCCTATTACTCACAGATAGCAGCCAAGTCAATAGCAGGACTTATAGCCCTTGCCTTAGCGGCTCATATGCACAGAAAGTACGGCAAGATACCCCGAATCATACCTCCTCACGCTTATACACTGAGGAAAGCTCACGAAGGGGATTACTCCCTGCTAAACGAAACGTACTGGATTGTGAAGAACATTAAAGCGGAAGATCTGAATCACAATGAAGAGAGGATGATAGCAAGGATCTTGTTCCGAGCCAGGCAACACAATGAGAGAAGTGTTCGACGGGAGCTCGAGATTCTGAGAAAGATCGCCGAAAATAAGGTCAGAAAGGCTAAATAATTTTGAGAACCTTTATTTCTCGTGGAGGAAAAAACTTATACAAAAGAAGGGATAATGAAGTTTTCTAACCACCCAATCGTACGGGTTCTTCTTCGAAACTTATACAGTCTGGACCCTGATAAGGTTGCAGAAGGGGTTTCCTACATCCTGGAAAAGCGTCCAGATATTGTAATCTACTTTCCAAGCAATCTTGGCAAGAAAACGCTCGTAAAACTTCGGCTATCAGATATAAGCTTTAAACTGACCCAAATCCCTCCAGTTCGAGAAAGCGAAGAACAGTTAGGCATGAAAATAAGGTCGTATTTCGATGTAAAAGGCTTTTCTCCTCATACGCCCCTTACGAGTATAAAGTATGGTTTGGCGGTTCTTGTAGCGCTGGCATTGGCTGCCGAACTCCACAAACGGTTCAACGATGTTCCAATGATCATCCCTCCCCACATAACAACCCTACGACGAGCTCATGAGGGAGACTTTAGACTGCTAGAAGAAACCTACAAAGCTGTAAGGGGGCTGAATCCAGAAAAGCTCCCAAGGGACAGGACGGAGGTTATAGCGAAGGATCTCATGAGGTTTAGGTATAGAGAAAGGGAAGAAGATGTTCGGAAAGATCTCAAAAGGCTCAGGGAGATAAAAGAAAGCTTGTTCTAGCGGAAATTTAAGCCCTTCGACCTAAATTTCTTCGTGGACCCCATAGAAACGATCGTTCTGGCGGGTTACCTGAAACGTTATCCGAGGCTGGGAAGCCTTCTCGTTGGGATAAGGGAGAGTGTCGCGAGCCACTCCTTTAGGGTGGCCTATATCACCTTCGAGCTCGCGAGGATGATGGAAGAGGAACCAGGGAAGTACGTTAGGGAGGCGGTGTGGCACGATTTCGGGGAAGCAAAAACTTTTGATCACTATTGTGCAAGTAAACGGTTTCTAAGATACGAGGATCCAAGAAAAAGTGATATTGTTGAAGACGCTGATATATTAGAAGCCCTAACAACCTTCTGGGAAAATAATGTACCAGATCTCGAGCTTTTTATAGAAAGAGAGTTGGAATTCCTAAAACTCACCCTATCGAAGACTCTGTTGGAGAGTATCTTGTCAAATAGATCGATTCCATATTTCCATCGAAAGCTAAGGACATCAGAAGAGCTTTATCCAGCAGATAGGATCATTCTCGCGGGTTTTCTCAAGAAGTTTCCGAGGAGTGATTGGTTTACCGTCGGGATAAGAAATCCGGAGACGATTGCTGACCACGTTTTCAGGGTTATGATCATCGCAGACATATTAGCGAGGGAGGAAGGAGCGGATCCCGAGGAAGAAATCGTTAGAGCTCTGCTTCATGATCTTCCAGAAGCCATAACGGGAGATCTCCACAGGTTGGCCAAGATCCACGTGAAGGTCGATGAAGAGGGTATCTGGAGGTTCTTGGGGTTGGAGAAACCCGAAGAAACAGCGATCCTCAAAGATGCCGATAAACTGGAGTTCATCGCTACGGCCATGGAGTATCAAAGCATTGGAGTAAAGGGGTTAGAAAGGTGGATAGAAATGGCAGAAAGGGGTTTAGCAACGGAAACAGCAAAATATTTAGCAGCAGAGCTGAAAAGCGTCGTTCTTGGGGATTACTACGTTGATCTACTCGAAAGGGAAGAGAAAGATTAATAAAGGAGGAAAACGTCTTTCTTGCGGGTGATAAGATGAAGAGCCAGGGCACCTTCGAGTACATCCTCCTATTGGGCGGTATCATAATAGTGGTTCTGATTGTAATAGCAGCATTAACGACCTCCGGTAAATCCACGGCGCAAGAGACGAACAAAACAATCGCAACGGGGTTGAACAAGATACAGACAGCGGTTAACAAGATCGAGATAAACACCTAAGGATCGTTTATTAACCTTCGGCCGCCTTTATTTTTCCATGTGGAAAGAACTTTTCCTCCTTGCCGTTCTTTCTTATTTCTCCTACACCGACGCAAAAACCCACGAGATCAACGACTACGTCGTTTACGGGATGTTCCTGCTGGGTGTACTGCTTAATTTAGGGAAGATATGGGCGTTGTTGTACTCCGTTGGTATTACTGCTATCTTTGCAGGGCTATTGTACCTAACGGGGGTTTTTGCGCTAGGAGATTTCTGGGTGGGGCTCATCGTTGCGGCTTGGCTACCGGAAAGCATCTTTATGATTCCTATCGCCGTAATAGCGCTAGTAGGAGGAGCGGTATTAGGAGCGCTCTATGGGATTCTTCTCGTCATAAAGAAACGCTGGAACGAATGGCTAAGTATAACGATTAAGGCGATTCTTTTGGCTATTCCATATTCTATAAACCTCTTTGGTGGTTTGTTAGCAAGCTGCCTTGTAGAGCTAGACATGCCATCGTTCTTCTTCTTACTTCTCACCCCATTTATCTTCTACGATGTTATGAGGTTCCTCGTCGTGGCGGGAACGTTTGCCCTCTTTGCAACACTGCTCTTCTCATTGAGACACGCTTCAGAGCTTTTCACGGAAGAGAAGAAGCCCGAGGAAGGGGACATACCGGCGGAAATCATCGATAAATCGGGAAAGAGACATCCGCTAAACCTGAGGACGATTTTAAAGGTAAAGAATGGTGAGATAAAGCCTGCCCACAACCTAACGGCCGACGGATTAAGCAGGGAGGACGTGGAACGTTTGGAGAGGATGGGAATAGACCGTTTAAGAGTAAAGGTGTCGATACCGCTCGTTCCCTTTATAACGCTGGCTCTCATAATTACCCTGTGGCTGGCAACCTTCCTCTGAGGGAAATCCTTTCGCTCGGGGTCTTCTTCCTCTCTCTAACCGCTTTGATCCTTCTTCAACCACCCCAGGTAAAGGTTTCGGAGCTTAAGGGCGTAGGAAAGCTTTACAAGGTCTGTGGAACCCTCATACCACTGAAATCCCTCCAAAAGGGTTGTATATACAAGCTTGTCGATGAAACAGGCGAGATTAAGGCAATCTCCTTCTCTGGAAGTTGTGAACCGGGTTATGCTTGTCTATACGGAAGGATAGACGAGTACCGAGGTGAAAAGGAGCTTGTCATACTCGCCGTTGATTAAAGGGTTTTTGTTGGGTTCCCTCGCCGCAGTAATACCTGGTCTACATCCCATGATCTTTGGAAGTATGGATCTCTTTGCTCTTGGAGTAGCCTACGGTACATTCGTGGCGCTAAGCATCGTTTTGGCTAGGGAAGGTATATTCCATCCGGAAACCGCCGGAGAAAAGGGGATAAAACCTTTGGATATCCTGAAGGGGTTTTTACTCGCGGTTTTACTTGTTCCGGTGGCTTACATCGTTTACGGAATGGGGTTGCCTCGAAGTATCGTTTTAGCGGTCCTCTTGCTTGGAGCCTTTCTCCTGGGAAGAAAGGATCCGTTGATCTTCCTCCTTTCTGGAATCTTAGGGTTCGTCGCGCTAAAGATGCCCGTGGTAGTCAACACACCCCTGGCCAGCGGATTCTTTTACCTCTTTGGGCTTTGGTTCCTTCTAGGAAGGAATAAAGAGCTAGAACGGTTTGAAGATTGGAAGAGTGGTGTTCTTTCGTCCTTTCTCACGGGATACTTTCCAGCGCTGCCTCCATCTACCTGGTCCTACATCCTTGGAAGCGGAAGCGTTAGTGTGGCTGCAGCCCTCTCACCGATTTTCTCACTCATAGCTTTCCTTCATGGTAAAACCCGCTCGGCCATGACGGCATACCTCACTTCCAACGATCCGACGCTCATTTTACTCGTTGGAATGGCCTACGTGCTTTCACTTGCCGCCGTCCTAGCACTGGCCAGCATTCTAAAGCTAGAGAAGCTTCGACTACCCAAAGAGGTTGGGATGGGGATTATAGTGGGTCATGCAGCTGCCTTCGGTTTGGGAAACATGCTTTTACTTCTCGCATCGTTAGGATTAATCCTAACAAAGAAAAAGATTGCCCCTTCCACGCTATTCGGATTTATCATCGTTCCGACGATCTTATACTACGCGTAGTAGTATTCACCGCGCTTCTTTTGCTCCATATCCTTCTGAGATCCCAGTTTGTTTATTCTCGGCCTGCCTGTCTGTGGATCTCGACGGAAGGTAATGTCAAGGAACTTCAAAGCCCTATTCATACCCTCTCTCTTTTCTAAGGGGGCCGTAGCGTGACCTTCTTTACCAGGAGTCCCAAGGAAAACGGATATTCTATCGGAAATGTAGTCAACGAAAGTTATGTCGTGGTCAACGACGAAGGCAACAGCCTTTCGCTTAGCCATTACTCGATTTATAACCTTCGAGACGCGGATCCGTTGCTCTACATCGAGGAAAGCGCTGGGTTCATCGAGAAGGTAAAGGTCGGCGTCCCTTGCTAGGGTTAGAGCTATCGCCACCCTCTGTTGTTCTCCTCCAGAAAGCTCCGAAGCGATTGCATCGAAAACTCCGTCCATCTCCAGGGACCTCCTGATCTCCTCATCAAAGATCTCCTGATTAATACCTTTGAAGAGTTCCCGAACAGGGACCTCGGGAAGTTCCACAAACTGGGGCTTATAGGACACCGTTAGTCCAAAGTCTAAAGGTGGATCTGACTGGACTTCACCAGCAAGCGTTCGAACGAAGGTCGTCTTTCCGATCCCGTTTGGCCCAAGTATTCCAACTACTTCTCCCTCGTAGAGGACACCTCCCTCGGCTTCTAGACGGAAGTCGCCAAGCTGAACGGTGAAAGATGGATAGCGAAGGACTTCCTTTACTTGGGGCTTCTTGGAAACGGCCCTCTTCTCAAAAACGATCTCGTACTCTCGAATACGGACGTTTTCTTCCTTTAGGAAACCCAGAAGAAATTGGTTGATGCCTTCCCTAACTCCTTTTAGGCGAGAAAAACGTCCATAAACCGATGGTTCACCATAAACGACGAAGATGTAGTCGCTGAGGTAGTCCAGGACCGCGAGATCGTGTTCGACAACGATGACGTGTTTTCCCGAGAGAAGGTTTCGGATGGCGTTACTCATGCGGATGCGTTCACGGATATCAAGGAAAGAAGACGGCTCGTCGAAGAAGTATACATCCCCTTCCTTTATTAGAGCGGCGGCGATGGCCATCTTCTGCAGTTCTCCGCCAGAAAGATTCTCTACGTTTTTATCGAGGATATACTCGGCGTCCAGACGGCGAAGAACCTCTCGGGTCTTCTCGTTATCTGGGAGGAAGTTCTTAACAGGTCCCTTGAGGACCTTTCTTATGGCGTCGATGGCCTGGATCTTGTGAACAAGCTTTACATTCCCCTCCTTGAGGCGCGTGAAATAAGCCTGAAGTTCTGTTCCCTTGAAGAACTCTATAACCTTATCGTAGGAAGGCTTCGATGTGAAGTCTCCGAGGTTCGGAATAATCTCGCCGGCAAGGATCCGGATTGCCGTCGTCTTTCCCGTCCCGTTACGTCCGATAATACCAACGACGGAGCCTTCCCGAGGATAAGGTAGGCCATACAGCCTAAACATGTTTGGACCGTACTGATGAACGGGAGTTCCCATCTCTTCGGGGAGGTTTATGATCGTAATGGCACCAAAGGGGCACTTCTTAACGCAGATACCACAACCTATACATAATTCCTCCGAGATGTGGACCTTTCCATTCTCCATAAAGATAGCGGGCTCTACTCCTGTTTTATTGACAGGACAAACCGAAGCGCAGAGGAATCCGCACTTTTCCGGTCTACACTTGTTGTAATCGATTACTGCAATTCGCACGGTAATCACCGGCCTATCCAAAGATGAAAAGCAAGCCGACGATAACGAAGAGTATCCCTACGCCGACGAGTCCTCCCCTAATAAGCTCCACGATGAGCCCTATCGTAGCGGTGATGGGGTTTCCTACCTCCAGAAGCTTCCAGAAGAAGGCGACACCTACAAGGATGAGACCGATGAGTATGGATATGATCCCATCACGGTCGAGCTGCATGGATTAAAGTGAGGAGGAATAGAAATTTAAGAGATGAGGCTGTTGAAGCTAGACCGAAAGAGAGGTATGCTGGAGGTCCTCCCCGAGGACAAGGAAGACCTCTGGCTGTTATCGCTACTAATAGCACCGGGCGATCTCGTGGAAGGGATCGTGGCGAGGAGGATAAAGAGGGAAGATGAAAGGGGTTCTGGAAAGGTTTTCACATTCAAAGTAAAAATCTCTGTAGAGGAAATCGAGTTCAGCGGGTCGAGCCTGAGGATAAAGGG
>WAPE01000006.1 GCA_015520865.1 Candidatus Iainarchaeum sp. | reverse complement strand
TCGCTATTTTAAGAATATCAACACCGTACCACTATCGTACTCCGAAGAATAATTTACTCACGTGGATTCTAGAATCTTTACTCTCCAAGCACTTAATATACCTAGTCAGTGACGTGTTCACTACACCCACATGTGTAGAGGAACTGTACGAGCTCATCGAAAAACTTTTACATTCATTTAAGGGTGGCGTTTATCATATTGGTGGAAAGGATCGGGTTTCTCGATACCAATTTGGACTCGAAGTTGCAAGAGTTTTTGGCTTCGACAAGAGCTTTATACACCCGATTAGCTCAAGAAAGATTTGGTCTAAAGCTAGACGACCCAGAGACTCATCGTTGTGTAACAAAAAGGTTCAGAAAACCTTTGGTTTGAAGATTAAGCCCCTTTCTTGGTGTTTACGTATGTATAAAAAGAAAATGTTAGAAGAACAAGAACAAAAGATATTATTTTGAAAATGACGAATCTTATGACTGTAGATGCCATTCGATTTCGAGAAACTTCCTCTAAAGGACGCCTACCTAATCTATGCGAAGAAGTTTTTGGATAATAGAGGCTTTTTCTCGGAACTTTTCCGTGAAGATTTTTTCGCTGAGAAAGGTATAAATTTTCAACCAGTACAAATCAACCTTTCTCTTTCTAAGAAAGGGGTTGTACGAGGGCTCCACTTTCAAAGGAAGCCTTTTACACAGGCAAAACTCGTTTATTGTATAGCAGGAAAAATATATGATGTAATTGTAGACTTACGACCAGACTCTCCTACTTTTAAGAAATGGTATGGGACTGTACTTAGTCCTGATAAACTAAATGCGCTTTTTGTACCCAGAGGGTTTGCTCATGGTTTTGCCGCTTTGGAGGAGAGGTCACAAGTACTTTACGCAGTAGACAATACTTATTCTAAACATCATGATGGCGGCATACGTTGGAATGATCCAGATTTAGGTATCGAATGGCCATTCAAAAAACCTATTCTCTCGGAGAAAGATAAGAAGCTCCCATTCCTGAAAGATATAGAGGCTGATCTACAAAATTATTGGTAGTCATCTAACCCTCCCCACAACGTTCCTTTCAGCCACGATGATCGAATCACCTGCCAGAGGAACAGCTGCGTTTACCTCAACGCCTGAAACGACCTGCTTTTCATCCAACGGAACGAAGAGGACTGCCTTTCCCTTAAGATCCTCTGGTTTGTACTTCTTCCTTATGGGAGGAGCAGCTCGGTAGGTGTTTCCATCGGGTCCTTCGATGACGAGCAACCACCTTTCCTCATCTCCTCCGATCTCCTGGACATGGCGAACAACCCCCGTCATCATCCTAGCATTCAACACGACGTCGATGGAAACCGTCGGCTTCTTCTCCACCGTCGAAAACATCTCCTTCCACTTCTCTACTTCTTCCTCTTCTATCCTTCTGAAGAGCTTGAAGGGTCGATCTACCTTGTTAACCCTTACCTGTTTTACCTCTTCCCAGGAAGGAGAAACCCCCAAGAGATTCAATACCTTTCCCATCGTCTGGGGCAGTATCGGATACAACGAAAGGGCAATCACCTTTACGTAGTAGAGCCCAACAACCAGTGTTCTGCTTGGATCCTCCTCCTTCCAAGGTTCCCGTTTATTCAGCCAGGCATTCCCTTCGGAAGCCAGCTGATTGACGAGCGAAACGACCTTGTTAAACCCCAACCACTCCATATAGGCTTCCTCGATCTTCCGGGCGAACCCTTCAACTTTCTTTACTTCTCTTTCTTCTTCCTCCCCCAAGGGAGCGCCAAGATCAACTCCCTTTCGGTAGGAGAGGGAAATCGTCCGGTAGATGAAGTTGGAAATGTTGTCAACGAGCTCCTTATTGATCTTCTCCACGAGGATGTCCCAGGAGAACTCCGTATCCTTCCTTGCTGGGAATAATGCTGCCAGTACATACCTCCAATACTCAACCGGAAGTAGTTCCTTTGCCGTTTCAAGGTTTAGGCCAACTCCTCTGCTCTTGGAGAACTTTACGCCCTTCGCTGTCAAGTACTGGCTTGCTGCGACAACATCCACGAGCTTCCAATCGTTGGAACCGATGAGTATGGCAGGAAAGAGTATGGTGTGGAAGAAAACGTTGTCCTTACCCATGTACTGCACATAAAAAACATCGGAAGCTAGGGGCAGCTTCCACCAACGCTTCCAGGCTTCGGGATCCCCGATGTTTTTCGCCCATTGGTAGGTTATGCCAATATAGCCGATGGGGGCGTCAAACCAGACATAGAAGACCTGGTCTTCAAACCCCTCCTTAGGAATGGGAAAACCAAAGTTCAGGTACCTCGAAATACTCCTCGGCTTCAAACCTTCCTTGTACAGGTACCATTCGGTCGTTTGGCGAACGTACTCCGGCCAGAGATCCTTTCTTTCCTCATAAAACTTCTTTAATTCCTCCTCCAGCGCCGGAAGGTCAAGAACTAGCTGCTTTATCGGTATGAACTCGATGTCGTAGGATCCACAGTAGACACAACGAGGATTGATGAGCTGATCTGGAGTTAAAATAGCCCCACAATCGTCACATTGATCCCCTCTGGCTAAACCCCCGCAGTAGGGACATGTGCCTTCGATCCAGCGATCCGCGAGGATCCTTCCACAGTTCCTACACCTCGGCATGATCACCTCTTCTTCCTTGATGTACCCCCTTTCGTCGAGCTTCTTGAATGTCTCGTAGACGATCTCCTTGTTCTCCTCGGAATCAGTATGACCCCAGAAGTCTACGGAAACCATCCATTCCTCCATGAGCTTCTTTATCCTTTCGTGGTTCTCATAGGCCATCTCCCTAACGTCTCTTCCAGCCTTAAAGGCCGCCACCTCCAGTGGCGAGCCATGCATGTCGGAGCCACAGATAAACAGTACTTCTTCTCCCTTTAACCGGAGGAACCGTGCCATGACATCGGCGGGGAATATGCTACCAACGAAGTTCCCTAGGTGGGGAACACCGTGGATGTAAGGTAGGGCCGACGTGATGAGGTAGCGCATCGGGAATATGTTTAGGGAGAAAACTTAAGAAGAAAGGCTCCAATTTTTACCGTGGACCTCTTCGAGTGTGAAAAACGAAGTAGAAGCGTGTTACCTATCATAAAGAGGGCCCTCGTAGAAGAGCTCCACAGAAGAGGGCTGAAGGTAAAGGAGATAGCGGAGCTTCTGGGTATGACACCGGCGGCAGTTTCTCAATACCTTCACGGGAAGCGAGGAAAGGGAAATGTGAGGATTCGCGGCATCCAAAACCTCGTGGAGAAGGCCCTAAAGGGAGAGCTCAAGCAGGAGGATGTCTGCGAGCTGTGTGACAAACTCGTCATGGAAGGCATTGTTTAGGATTCCTAACGATGTTATGTAAACGCTATAAAAAGCCTGAATCAAAAATCGAACGTCACCCTTCTTATATAAGGTCCGCATAGGGGAATGTGGTGATGGGGCGATGGAGGCGGAGCTAACGGTGGAAGACATAAAAACCTTTGTATCCCTCGCAGAGGAGAAGTTCAACGAGGGAAAGGGTAGCTACATCGGGTTCCTGCTAAAATCGGGCTATTCTGATGAAGAGGCTGAGAAGTTATACAAAGTAGAACAGATGTTTCATAATCCGCACCCCAAGGTTGCTTCTCGGCTCCCTTCCGAAATGGTCCAGCGCTATAAGTACCTCTACTACTACCTCATGCTCCTTAGAAGCCAGGGAGAGATCCCTAAGCATCCGGATTACCTTGGAGGAAACACCCTGGCCGAATCCATCTTCAAGAGGGCCTACTTCCTAAAGGACCCCGACAACAACCTCATCGAGACCCGTCCTGAGGACCTCTTCGTCAGGGTGGCTGCCTTCATCGCCGCCGCAGAGGATAGCCTAGAGAAGGGGATGAAGTGGGCCAAGAAGTTCTACGAGATGATGTATAACGGACACCTTTCCCCCGGTGGGCGTATTCGAGCCGGCGCAGGAGATCTTTACCGTCTAAAGACCCTATCCAACTGTTACTTCCTTCAAATAGAAGAGGATTCCATTGAAGGGATCTGGAAAACATCCTACCAGATGGCCAGGACGTATTCCTACGGCGGAGGTGTTGGAACCGACGTTACTCCCCTTAGACCAGCTGGCTCGACGGTTCACAACGCCGCCAACTCTTCTTCGGGACCAACCTCCTTCATGTATCTCTACTCCCTTACTACTGGCATTATCGGCCAGGAAGGCCGCCGCGGAGCTCTAATGATTACTATGGATGTCAAGCATCCCGACATACTGAAATTTATTCGAGTGAAGCGGGACCCCGACTGGTGGACGAACATGATTATGAACGAGATCCGGATGAGCGGAAAGTTCACGGAGGACGAGCTCAAGGAGATCGAAAAGGCCGTTATTAACAACGTGCAGATCCGCTTTGCCAATATTTCTGTAAAGTTTAACGATGAGTTCTTTATGGCGCTGGAGGAGCAAGACCGTTTCGGACCAAACAAGGTCCTTCTCTACAAGAAGAAAGTCAAGGGAACTGTCATGGACGTATACCAGGATAAGGACTGGCACTACTCCTACGGCATTCCTTCCAAGAACCCCGATGACTACGAGCTAGAGGCTGTCTTCGACAGCGTGGAAGACCTTAACGATTACCTTAGAAAGAACTACGGTGTCGAGGTTCTGGAAGAAGATCTGAAGGATCTGCAGAAGCGAGACGTCTACGGGGATTACGTCATCGAGATAGACGCTCCCTACGACCTTGCAATCCACTACTCCGGCGACTTCCTCCTCTACTTCGGTTCTCCAAACGTGGGGAGTATAAAAAAGCTCGTGAAGGCTCGAGAGATCTGGAACGCATTTGTTGAATCTAATTGGAGGTCCGCCGAGCCAGGCCTCATCTTTTGGAGCCACATGACGAGATATTCTCCGTCCAACTATGTGGGTGTTCCCATTATGGGAACGAACCCCTGTGGTGAGGTTCCCTTGGAGCATGGAGGAGCCTGTGTCCTTGCTTCTCTAAACTTTGTCACCTTCGTCGACGATCCCCTCACGGAGAACGCCAGGTTCAACTGGGAGAAGTTCATCGATGCCGTTCATACAATCATTCGCTTCCTAGACAACGTTGACGAGTGGAACATCTATATGCACCCTCTTAAGGACCAGCAGGATGCCATGAGAAACCTCAGGAGGATTGGAGCAGGTGTTCTAGGTTTGGCAGACATGCTTATAGCCCTCGGAATGGAGTACGACAGCGATGAAGCGATAGAGCTCGTCGAGAAAATCATGAGGAGGTATATGAACGAGGCCTATAGGGCTTCGAGCCTCCTCGCCGAGGAAAAGGGTCCGTTCCCCCTTTGGGACTTTGAGAAGTGGTCTAAAAATCCCTACTTCGAGCGCCTCGACGAGGACGTTAAGGAGAGCATAAGGAGGCGAGGGTTGAGGAACGTCACAGTTATGGCTGTTGCACCCACCGGAAATACATCAAACTCGACGCTTTCTGTATCAATCAATGGAAAGAACTACGTTGGTGTTTCTTCTGGTATAGAACCGGTCTTTGCTCTTTACTATCTTCGAAGAACAGAAGCCATAGAGAAAAACAAAGTTTTCAAGGTCTTTCATCCCATTGCACAGGCGTACCTAGACCTGTACGGATTGAATGAGGCTGCCCAGGGTGCCAAGAACGAGGAAGAGCTCAAGAAGATCCTCCCGCCTTACTTCTTCCGGACTGCCCACGTTATAGATCCCATGAAAAGGGTACAGATCCAGGGAGTAATTCAGAAGTGGGTCGACGGCTCCATATCTTCCACGGTTAACCTTCCTGAGGATATTCATCCGGAGGTCGTCAGCGAGATCTATAAGGAAGCCTGGAGGAGGAAGCTAAAGGGTATAACGATATACAG
>WAPE01000005.1 GCA_015520865.1 Candidatus Iainarchaeum sp. | reverse complement strand
ATAAGAGACAGGAGAAGTGCCGAGTAGTTAACAGCTTTTTCATTCCAGACCTTGAGGAGCATCCCAAGACGCTTCTTTACCTCGTCTAGGTTGTCTAGTGAGTCGAGAAGGAGAAGGGTTTGGGAAAAGGCCACCGCCGACTGCCAAGGACCTTCCGGAAGTGCATCTCGAACGAGTTTGTCGAGCTCCTCGATGGAAAGAAGCCCATCAACGTCAGTAATGTCTTTTAGAAGGGGCTGGATCCACTTCCTTACCTCTTCCGTATCGACCTTTCTCTCCCTCTCCGAGAGAAACTTGTAGACCTTCGTAACGACGGGGATCCAGTCCATCCAAAATACTCTGCCCCAGGCCGCCTTAAAAAGACCCCGGAGGGAAGAAACCACCTTTCAGGAGAAACAACCAGCCTTAAGAATACCTCTTTCTAAAATAATATCGTGGAGTTCAAGGTCGTCGCCGAGGCCTTCAGGAAGCTCGAGGTAACCTCCGAGCGGTTGGAGCTCATCTCCATTCTCGCTACCCTCTTCTCTAAGGCCGACGCTTCCAACATTCACATGTTGGTATACCTCCTTCAGGGGAGGGTTGCCGCTCCCTATACCGGAATCGAGATCGGTATGGGGGAGAAGCTCGTCGAAGAAGCCATTGCTCGAGCCTATGGGGTGGATAAGGGAGAAGTAGAGAGGATGTACAAGGAGCTCGGTGACCTAGGTTTGGTGGCCGAACGGCTGGCCGGAAATAAGAAGCAGATGACCCTCTTTTCCGAGCCCCTCACCCTTGAGAGGGTTTACAACAACTTCTACAAGATTGCTACCGCCAGTGGCGAGGGCGTTGTAGATAAGAAGATTCGGCTTCTGGCCGATCTGCTAAAGGACGCCGAGCCGCTGGAAGCACGTTACATCGTTCGAATTCCCATCGGTAGACTTCGCTTAGGGATCGGAGATGCCACCATTCTGGAAGCCCTGGCGGTAGCTAAATTGGGTGATAGAAGTTATCGCGAGGACCTGGAACGAGCGTATAATTATGTTTCGGATCTGGGTTACGTTGCTAAGCTACTCTACGAGAAGGGACTGGAAGGAATCCGTCAGGTGAAGCCGGTCCTTGGCATTCCTATCCGACCGGCCCTCGCCCAGCGAGCGGCTTCTCTAGAGGAGATCATGCAGAGGATGGGCGGAGAGTGTGCTGCGGAGGCGAAGTACGACGGATTTAGGCTCCAGATCCACAAGAAGGGCGACCAGGTTTGGATCTTTTCCCGCAGGATGGAAAACATGACGGGACTCTTTCCTGACATAACAAAGGCGGTTCTGGAACAGATAGATGCCAACGAGGTCATCTTCGAGGGTGAGGCCATTGCTTACAACGAGGAAACAGGGGAGTTCTATCCATTCCAGGTAACGATCCAGCGGAAACGGAAGTACGGCATCGAGAAGGCTGCAGAGGAGTATCCCCTCAAGCTCTTCTCCTTCGACATCATGTACCTCGAGGGGGAGGATCTCACCCCAAAACCCTATACGGAGCGCCGTAAGATCCTCGAGGGGATCATAAAGAAGGGTGATACGATCGAACTCTCGGAAAGGATCATCGCTAGAAGTGTGAAGGAGCTTAGGGATTTCTTTGAGAGCTGTGTAGAAAGGGGATTGGAGGGCATTATGGCCAAGGACCTTAAGGCTCCCTACATCGCCGGTGCACGTAAGTGGGCGTGGATAAAGTACAAAAGGGTGATGAAGAGCCAGCTCTCCGATACCTTAGACCTTGTGATCGTGGGATATTACAAGGGAAGGGGTCAGAGGGCTAAGCTTGGTATCGGAGGGGTTCTTGTGGCCGTTTATGACCCCAAGAACGACGTGTTTAAGACGGTGGCAAAGGTAGGATCTGGCTTCACAGAGGAGCAGTTCGTTCAGCTAAAACAGCTCCTCGATCAGATCACCCTACCCCATAAACATCCACGGGTGGTGGCCAAGATCGATGCCGATGTATGGGTAGAGCCAAAGTACGTCATAACCGTCCTTGCCGACGAGATAACCCGTTCTCCGAACCACACGGCAGGATGGGATGGCGAACGAGGTCTGGCATTGAGATTTCCGCGGGCCGTTTCCTTCGTTCGTGAAGACAAAGGCCCCGAAGACGCTACAACAGAAGAGGAGCTCATTCAGATGTACAAGCAGCAGAAGCACGTGAAGGTGGAGGAAGGTGAAGACAGCTACTAAGTACATCATCCTCCTCTTCTCGATGATCGTCCTCATTTACCTCTACTTCTACATACTCTTCTGGAGCAACCGCTGGAAGTGGAAGTTCTGGGTGAGTGGCGACCTCCTCGACCTCTTCTACATCGTTGGGTTTACGTTTGTTTGGGGAGCCCTTATAAAAGCGATTTGGAGGCTAGAAGTCCGTCTTCTCTTCCGTTAGTCCTTTATTTCGACCTTCGTTCCGGGAGCTACCTTCCGAAGGGGTGTTAAAATCCCCACGTTCTCTCCATCGTCTGCGGCGAGGAGCATGCCTTGAGAAACGACCCCTCGGAACTTCTTGTGCTCTAGGTTGTATACAACGATGATCCGCTTCCCTCGAAGCTCCTCAGGTTTGTAGTACTTCTTCAGTCCAGCCACCAGTGTTATATCCCTCTCTCCGACATCTACCTTGAGCTTGTAGAGCCTGTCTGCGTTGGGATGGTCCTCAACGGACTTTATGAGCCCCACTCGGAGGTCCAGCTTCGAGAACTCCATGGTTTTATATACAGGGGCTACCCTTTAATAGTGTGAGGATCAAGTTCGTCGCCCTCGTTCCGGAGGGAGGAATTTCCCTGGAGAAGGACCCAGAGGTACGTATAAGATCTTCTTCCACATACAAGGAAGTTCTTCTGCTTACGATGAAGGGTGCCTATGGCGTTCCTGAGCTAGTGGGGATAAGGTATCCACCGGAGCACGAAGAGAAGGCCTTTGCTGTTCACTACGGCCACGATATAAGGAACCAGGAGGAGCAGGT
>WAPE01000004.1 GCA_015520865.1 Candidatus Iainarchaeum sp. | reverse complement strand
TTGCCTAAGACGATCTTATGACGTTCACGTGCTTTTCCCTCCTTGTGTAGGATCAAAATGGCTCCTGCAGTAGGTAAGGGATGCGGTTTCCGAGGAGGCCCCAGGTACCGCTTTGTTCCCTTCTTTCAAGCTCCTCAACGATTTTTCGATACAAAACTTCGACGTCCAAGTTGTTAATAGACGATTTCTTTTGTTAAATTTCGAGTTTTCGTGTTTCCTGAGCCCCTTTACAAGAATTTTTATCTTTTAAGGTCTCATCATCATTCTCCTGAGTATATCACGTGGAGCAAGCCACAGAACTCTATTTAGTCGTTCCTCATTTACCCCGAAAACGCCACCCCTTTCCTTCAATACTCCGAGTTTTTTGAGGACGTCGATGTACTCTCCCGCCACCTTTCTTCGCTCCCTCACAGTATAAAATGGGCGCACGAGGAATAAAAGCATCCTTCTCTTCCAAACGGTTCTTATCAGTTTTCTTTGTTATGTTAAGACATGGTGAGCTTCTCCGGAGAGAGCTTTGAAGAGAACCTTGGACGATCCCGGAACGTCACTATTACCCGTCACGTGAGGCGGATCCTCTTCCGGGGCAGAACCCGGTACGTGGACGTAATCATAGCAGAGGGAGTATACGGCTACAAGGAAGTCTACATAGACAGCATATTTCAGTCTTCTACCCGGGACGAGTTCATATACCACGAAGCGCTCGTCCACCCCGCCATGGTGAGGTTCAGTCCCCGTAGGGTCCTCATCCTTGGAGGTGGGGAGGGAGCCACTGCCCGGGAAGTCCTAAAACACCCTGTAGAAAGGGTAGACATGGTGGACATAGACGAGGAGTTTGTGAGGCTGGTGGAAGAGTATGCTCCGGAGTTTTCTATGGGGGCCTATAGGGACCCCCGGCTCCACCTACACTTCGAAGATGCCTGGGACTTCGTTATGGGCACCGACGGCCGTTGGGATCTCGTGGTGGTGGACATAACTGAGCCAGAGGGACCGGCCCAGCGCTTGTATTCCAGGGAGTTCTACCAGGCGCTGGCGCGGGTGGCGGACTCCGTGAGTGTATATGTGGGGGAGGTGGACGGTCTCTTTGAGGAGGGCTACCAGGCCCGCTACATCTCCACCATTCGGTCCGTTTTCCCCCATACCCTAATCGGAACCGTGTACGTCCCTTCTTTCCTGACGAGTATCGTCGTCCTCCTTGGTTCAAAGGACCCCATACCACCACCCCAGACCGCATCCGTAGACACGAGGATGTACGATGAAGAAGCAGACCGTCACATCTTTTCCCTTCCAAAGCACGTGAGAGAGAAGGTAAACGAGGAACTACCGCCCTTCAGTCTGAGTGACCTGGCAGAATATTAGGGCTTTCTCTCATCCATTTCCATTAGTGCGCGGACGAGGGGGTGGTTCTTGTTTAACACTACGTATTTACTTCTGCCCCTCTCCAGCACTAGGAACGGGAAATAGTGTGGGTACTTCTCCTGGAAGGGGACGAGTCTCTTCACTCCTCTGGGGGTCTCATCCAGCGTGTAGTAGTCCACGTGCCTTCCGGGTTCTTTGTACGTAGTGCCGCAGGAGGGGCAACGGAGCCCATCCCTGGTAGGGGTGAGTGGCGATCCACAGGCCGGACACCTGCCCGTGGCGTGTGCCACAACGTTATCGTGGTCTCTGAGGTCCTTTACTTGCTTTATAGCTTCCCCAAGGATCGTAAGAAGATCCCTCACAGTTCCCTTGTTCTTGTATTCACGGATGCCCGTCACGTGGTTCCTAAGAGTCTCCCACAGTTTTTCTACATCGGAATTTTCAACGATGTGTAAGAGAGCATCCTTTCCTATCAGGCCCTCCTGGTAGGCCTTTCCAAGGAAATAGAGGACAAGGAGGGGCTTTATCTCGATTGGACGATCCTTTAGGCTGTACCTCCTCGGCGGGAGCATGTCTACCCTTCCGAGAAAGGGATAAGAATCACCAATCGGCCGGTTCCGTGTGAGGATAGGCACCTCCAATGCCTTCCTGGTGCTTCCTTCCCGGAGCAATATCTCTACCTCCTCTACAGGCCTACCGTCCAGCTTCTTCAGGGCGTCCACGTACTTTTTTCTTACCTTTCCCTTCAGATAGCTCTTTTCGAGTTTCTCTATGACCTCCCTCCTTACCTTTACTCTCCCACTCCCGGTAACTTCCAAGACACCCTCTTTAACAAGGAAAAGCACGTTTCTTAGCTTTTTCACGGCTTCTGCCCTCTCTTTCACGAGGTCCACTGTTTTCTCCGCCTCTTTGAGCCTCTTGGATGACGATGTAACAATCTTCAGGGGGTGTCTCCCCTCTATGAACCTGAGCAACTCGCTCACCCGCCCGTTCCCCTTCGGGAACATCACCTTGTAGCGGTCCCAGTTCACCCTGGTCACGAACTTCTTTTCCCCGTGTGGCTCTATCTGTACCAGGCCAGCCTTCTCCAGCTCGAAAAACCAGGGTGCCACCGCCTTTAGGTGGCTTCTCAGTTCCCTGAACGCCGATATTACTTCCTTCCTTGACCGCCCCCTCACCCTTGAACTATGCCGCGAAGATAAATAAATGTCTACTCCCAGGGAAACCATACCCCCTCCCTCATCCTTCCCACGTCCCGGATTTCCAGCTAATCCTGACACGGACCTGCTCGGTGGTCCGTGTCCTCTGAAGAAGTTTAAACACTTGGTATCCTTGTTCTTCGTGCGGATCCTCATCCTCCCTCCCAAGAACCCGGATCTTGACGGGGTTGCCTGCGCCCTTGCCTACTCGGAGTTAAGGAAGCTCCCTTGGTCCTATTACGGGACACCCCAGCTGGAGCCACGAATTCTCATAGATCGGTATGGAATAGCCGTCGATCCGCTGACACCCGCCGACGCCTACATCCTTGTAGACAACTCGGAGCTCCCCGGAACCCCTCCTTTCGTGGATCCGAAGAAGGCCATCGAGATCATCGACCACAGGCCCTCCCCAGACGTGGAAAAGAACTTCCCCAACGCTAAGATCCAGATAGAAAAAGTAGGAGCAGCAGCCACCCTTATAGGAGAGAAGTTTATCGAGGAAGAAGTTGAACCAAGCACCTTGGCGGCCACCTTCCTCCGGGCAGCCATATACTCCAACACCCTCGCCTTCAGAGCTTCTATAGCGACGGAGAGGGACAGAAAGGTCTACGAATTCCTCGGGAAATTCGCCGAGCCGATAGAAGGGTGGCTGATGGAGAAGAGAAATGAGGCGTATTTGAAAAACTTGGAGGAACAGCTAACCCTTGACTTTCGCTACTACCCTGATGCCTCCCTCGGGATAAGCCAGCTGGAGGTTTTTGGAGCGGAGCCCTTCCTCGAAAGGATAGAGGAAATCCTTGGAACCCTTCGATCGATGGCCAAGATCCACGGGCTTCGACACGTCTTCCTCAACATGCCGGACATAGCCACTGGAACGAGTTACTTCATAATAAAGGACAAAAGGATCAAGGAAGTCTTAGAGAGGGATTTCGGTGCCGAGTTCGACGGTCCGGTGGGAAAGAGGAAGGGACTATTGCTTAGGAAGCAGGTGAAGGAGGTTGTAAAGAAAGGCCTAAAGGGATGATTTGACGCCGCCCATGGGGTTAGATCCTAATATCTCGGCTAATAGACGTTCGGGCTTTTCTTACCATAGTATTTATATCCCAAACCTCTAGATCCGTTTCGGGGATCTCTTCTGAGTAGGGCACAATGAGGATCTTTCTTTTTGCGTTAAAGGACGCGAGTTTCGTTTCTACCCTTTTTACGTTCTCCACCGATAATTTCTCTCTCCACTTCACTTCGGCTACAACCTTTGGTTTTCTAAACTCAAGTAGAAGGACGTCGATCTCAGGTTCGAATACCTTTGCTGACCTTCCTCCAAAAAGATCTACCAAGAGCCTTTCTATAAATCGCTCCATAAAATACGGGATCCTTTCTTTCAGCACTTTCAGACCAAAATTGGCAGATCTTCCTATCTCGTAGAACGCATACTTGCCGTTTAAGTAAAAAGCCAGTTCGACTACCGGCGACGAATGTCTGTATAGGTGCTTTTTCGTCCCGAATACCTCTATCCTTTCGAGGAAACCTGTCCTCACGAGGTTGTCCAGGTATTTCATTATGAGGGCAGGGTTGTCCTTGGGCAGGAGGTTGTGGGAGAAGAGATAGGAGGAAATCTCCGAAGGCCTGTATTTTCCGATGGCTACTGCCTGGAGGATGTGGAAATACCTTTCACCGATGGTTATTCCCTCCTCTGTAAACGCACTGTGAATGAGCGAGGTAGAAAAATCGAGGGCCGAAAGCAAGATGCTCTCCAAGCTCTTTCCAACGGCCCAGGGTTCCTGGTAAAGAACAAGCTTTTCGAACTCCTCCTTTGTTCTCGGTTTGAAATGGGCCAGGAGCTCAACGGGTCTGAGGAGAGGAACCATAATTGGAAGGAATAACCCTAATAGGGGTGCTTCCCCACCTTCTACGAACTTCCTGAAGTAATGAAGGGTGGAAGTAATCAGTACGAGGTTCTTTGGACCCCTTCCTGCGTGAATGAAAGCAAAGAAGTTATCTGGGGCTCGATGAAACTCGTCTATTATGATATTTTCTTCTTTCTCGAGGATCCTCTTAAATTGAGTCCAGGAAAAGCTTACGTCGCTTTCACTATCATAGAAGGAACCGTCAAGGTTTACATAAAAATAATTCCAGTCGCCCAAGGCTTTTCGAACCAGGGTAGTCTTCCCCGTCTTTCTCCTTCCATAAAGGAGGATCCGCCCACCCTTCTTTAATCTCCTTTCCAGTAACCTTGACACATAGTTATTTACCATGAGTAAATAACTCCATGTAAATTTATTTAAGACGTTGCTCTAAACACCCTGAAGGTGATATAAAAATCGGGTAGACGCCGCCCACGGGGTTAGATCCGCCTTAAGAAGACCTTCTTAATTTAAGTGGAATTACGCAAAGTTACACATATGGAGAGTACTAAAATGTTAGTGAAGGAGATAGAAAAGGTTGTTCGTTCAGCGATCCGGGAGGAAATGGCGCGTTTTTTCCATGAAATGGCACCCTACGTTGATGAAGAGGAGATGAAGCTTTTGAGGAAGGAAATTGGCAGTCCAAAGGAGTACCATGATAAGGATTTTGAGGTGGTGGAGTATTAGGTGGAAGGTCCTTTATCACAAGCGCGCCCTCAAGGCCTTGGAAAGGCTAGATAAGAGAACAAAGGCCAGGGTAGAGCAAGCTATTGAGAATCTCCTTGGATGCCTCGAAGATGGAACGGGTTGTAGGAGCCTTGACATTAAGAGGCTATACGGAGAGTGGGAAGGGTTTTATAGACTTAGAATAGGTTGGCTTCGTGTAATTTACCTTCCCGTCTGGGAAGAAAGGACTCTGAAAATCTATAATTTCGTTTTTAGGTCAAAAGCATATAAGTGACGCCGCCCACGGGGTTAGATCCGGACCGAGGGTGCAGCTCGGGCGATTAGTACGCCTGGGCTGAACGGGTCGGCCGAAGCCTCCCCGCTTACACCCGGCGCCTATCAACC
>WAPE01000003.1 GCA_015520865.1 Candidatus Iainarchaeum sp. | reverse complement strand
CATCTCAACGAGATTAAACCTATCTTCAGCAGGGAGGAACTTTTGACGATCATCGACGGAAAACCAACCGGTATTGTTACAATGTCGCATTCTCTTTTTGCAAAAAAGGTGTTAAAGGCCGTCGGAATAAAGGATCTCTTTGATACTATTGTAGGGAGCGATCTTTTCGAAAACCCGAAGCCGCACCCTGAACCCCTACTAAAAGGAATCGAGTTCCTCGGTGAAGGAAGGGTAGCTTACGTAGGAGACACCAAAGGCGATGAAGAAGCAGCTATTGCTGCCGGTCTGGACTTCTACCATGTGAGGGCGGTGAAGAGGTATGTGCAGGGCCATTATCTTTGATCTAGACGGGACCCTCGTCGACGATGTGGACGTTCATCTCGAAGCCTGGAAGAGGGCCATGGAAGAGCTGGGAATGCCTCCAAGGAAAGAGGAGATCGAAGCTTATAGAAAAGCCGTAGGAAAATCGCTGAGAGACATCCTCGAGGACATCTACGGAAAAATAGACGAGGAGTTCTACAAAAAGGTCCGAGAGCTCAAGAACAAGTACTTTAAAGAGCTCATAGAAAACGTTAAACCGATCATAGATAGGAGCGTCCTCGAAGTTCTAAAGAAAAGGTACAAGCTCGCTGTTTTCACGTCGACCAATAGCCAAACCGCAAGGGACCTCTTGAAAGCAATAGACGTGGAAGATCTCTTCGATGTCGTCGTTACTGCAGATGATGTAACAAAGGCAAAGCCCGATCCAGAAGGGATACGGGTGGTGCTTGATAGGCTGGGCTGTAGAGAGGCCATCTTCATAGGGGATACAATCTTCGACGAGGAAACGGCGAAGAGGGCCGGGGTAAAGTTCATTCATATAAAGGAGTTCCTGAGAGCATGGAAGTCGCTCTTGTGAGGTACGGAGAAATCAGTCTAAAGAGTGACAGGGTTAGAAAAAGGATGGAAAGGCAGCTTATGGAAAATATAGAGCTCCAAACAGGAGGAAAGACCTTCAAAAAGGCTGCGAGGATCATCGTCGTGGGAGGAAACTGGGAAAGGTTATCTAAGGTCTTCGGAGTTGTCTCTTGGTCGCCCTCCGTAGAGGTACGGGCGGATCTCGAGGAGATAGCAGAGGCTGCGGTAGAACTGTTAAAGAGCCATAGAGGGACCTTCAAGGTGGAAACCCAGAGGGTAACGAAGGACTTTCCCATGACTTCCCTAGAGATCTCCAAAGAAGTTGGAGCACGGATCGTGGACCGATTGGGACTAGGGGTGGACGTAAAGACACCGGATGTTGTTCTGGGAGTGGAGATCATGGGCAGGCGAGCGTACGTCTTTAGAAAACGGTTTGAAGGGCCTGGAGGACTTCCGGTAGGTGTAGAAGGAGATGCGGTTCTCCTGTTCTCGGGAGGAATTGATTCTCCTGTGGCGGGCTGGATGATAGGAAAGAGAGGTGTAACGATACATCCTATTCACTTCTACGCAGGTGTAGATGTCTCGGGAGTCTTAAAGAAGTTGTCGGAGTGGTTTCCGAGGGAATTAGAGCTGAGGACGGAAAGAATAGACAGAGAAAGGGTTATGGAAGTTCTTCGTAGGAAAGGAAGGCTCTCCTATACCTACCTTGTTCTCAAGGGAATTATGTTTAGGAGGGCGGAAGCATTTGCAGAGGAGATTGGAGCCGACGCCATCGTTACGGGAGAGTCCGTCGGACAGGTCTCTTCGCAAACCCTTAGAAACCTTCGAGCCCTCGATAGCCTTGTAAGTATCTCCGTATTGAGGCCCCTGGCGGGCCTGAACAAGGACGAGATCGTTGAGCTGGCAAGAAAGGTAGGAACCTACGAAGAGAGCATAAGACTGCCGGAACCCTGTGCTAGGATAAAGGTAAAACCCGTCGTCAAGGCGGATCCGAAGGTTCTAAAGGAATTAGTGGAAGAGGTGGAAGGATGAGGCTCTTCGTGGCGATTTACTTACCTGACGAACTTCAAAGAAAGGTTTGGAAGGTAGGGGATCTTGTAGAAGGTCCCTGGAAGAGGGATCCCGCTGAGAAGCTTCACATAACCCTCAAGTTCATAGGGGAGGTGGATGAAAAACGCTTCAGGGAAATTGATAGGGCACTTTCTACTATAAAGCATCCTCCATTCGGGGTAGAAGTAGCAGGTATCGGTGCATTTCCTTCCCTACAAAGGCCTCGGGTTATATGGGTGGGAGCCAAAGGCGAGGGGCTTTATTCCCTTCAGAAAGAGGTTGAAGAAGCTCTCTTTTCCCTAGGAATCCCCCGAGAAGTAAGGGAGTTCGTCCCCCATGTCACCCTTGGAAGGGCGAAGGGGAAGGTAGACATATCTTCACTCGTTGAAAGATTCTCAGAGGTATCCTTCGGGACGTTTACGGCAAGGGAGCTTGCCCTCGTGAGGTCTTACCTAAAACCCGGTGGAAGCGAGTACGAGATCATAAGGAGGTATCCCCTTGAGGATTAGGTTCCTCGGGAGCGGCGGCGGTAGATTTACGACGGCGTATCAGCTCAGACGAACGGGAGGATTTATTATAGAAGATAAAGGGCTCACCGTTCACGTAGATCCGGGTCCCGGTGCAGCTAGAGCCCTTAGAGATTTTGGAGAGGACGTAAGGAAGATCTCTGGGCTCATCGTGAGTCATGCTCATCCGGACCACATCACCGACGCGGCTATCGTTATCGAAGGTATGACAGATGGTGCGAGAAAGAAAAGCGGCTTCCTTATCGGCTCTTTTTCCGTCATCAACGGCCTCGAGGACTATAAACCGATTGGCTCATATCATCTAAAAGCCCTAGAAAGGGTATACAAAGCAAAACCGGGAGATATCATAGACGAAGGGGTTAAAATTGAGGTAATAAAGGCCAAACACACCGATCCAACAACGATAGGCTTTGTATGGCACGGAAGTAGAACCATAACCTATTATTCCGACACAGGCTACTGGGAAGGAATGGAACGGTTTGCTAGAGACGTTGTCATCTTTAACTTAGAGATCACCTTTGAGCTTCCTACCCATACACACCCCGGCGTTGTGAGAAGGGTTCTATCGAAGTCGTCACCAAAGCTTGTTTTCATAACCCACTACGGGAGGAGCGTTCTTCGTTACGGACCGGAGAAGCTAGCCAGGGAATTGGAAAGGGAGTTTGGAGTGGAGGTCATAGCTACCAAAGACGGCTATGAGTGGAGCGGTGGGGAGGAGAAGACCCTCTTTGATTTTTAGAGGGATGGAGAGACGAATATAACCGTATCTCCCCTTATAAGTAGCTTTCCGAGCTTTCTCTTCGTTTCCACACCTTCTATCTCTTCAGCATCCTCCAGCGTGAGGTTCATGTGGGCGTCAAAGGCCGTCAGGGTTCCGCGGATCTGCATACCGTTCTTGAGCTGGATAAGAACCTCCTTTCCGATGGCGTCGTTCAGCAGGTCAAAGGGTCGCTTCACCATGGGATCTCACCGCTCTAAATGAAGGGGAGGGGCTTTATAAATCTAGTGGTGGGTTTCATCGGCGACGGAAAACGCTCAAGAGGCTGTCCAGGAAGGACCGCTTCTTTGGTCTAACCTTCGTTCCGGCTAGCTTTGATGCAATGGCTAAGAATGCTTTAGCAGCCGGAGAACTCTCCTTTCTTGCCACCACCGGAAGCGGGTGTTTAAGGTACCAAGATCTTCTTACCTCTGGGTCCTCCGGAATCTCTCCGAGCACCCTCAGCTCTAAAAACCTCTCTATCTCCCTTGTTTTTGCTTCCCATGATTCCTTTCTCCTCATATTGACAATCGCACCGATAGGTGAAACTCCTAGCTGTTCAGCGGTCATCCTCATTTTCATGGCGTCGGCGAGGGCCGCAGGATCAGGAGTTGTTACGATAATTACCTCCTTTGTGGATCCCACGGCGGCCCTCGCCGAAACATCTACCCCAGCTGGAACATCCACGAGAACGAAGTCGAACTCGTCCTCCAGGGATCGAAGAACTCCCCTTAGCTTGTCTGGATCTGCCTTCCGGTAGGAGGAAAGGGTTAGTCCCGAGGGGACGATCTTAAGACCGAAGGGACCGTCGTACATCGCGTCGTGTATGTCGATGTTTTCTATAAGAACGTCGTGGAGGGTGATGGGAGCCGAGTGAAGGCCAAAAAGCATTCCAAGGTTCGCCATAGCTATATCCGCGTCAATAACGAGGGTCTTCTTCCCTAACTTGGCCAATGCGGTCCCTAGATTTGCCGTAACCGTCGTCTTTCCGACACCTCCCTTTCCCGAGGCGATGGATATCAGTCTTCCCATGTCGATCCCCACATGTACCGCTCAAACTCCCTTCCTATCACCCAAAGATCCACGATATCTGGGTGATATTGGCTGAAGAGAATCAAGTAAAAGCCTCTCCTGCGGAAGAGCGTGATCCAATCGACCTTCCTCCTTAAGAAAACGTACATGCCATCCGTTTCTTCCAGAATCGGTTGAATGAGGTAGAAAGCCGAGTTAGCCTCTTCCTTCTTTACCGTCGATGCTATTAGGGTTCCGTTGGGATCGAATAGGGCAACACCGTCAAGGGAGTGTCTTGTTTTCAAGTAACGAAGGATGTCTTGGACCCTCCCAGGCTGTGGAGGAGGAATACGTCTCGGTTTTACAACGGATTTTATGATGCCCAGCTCCTTAGCCACCTCCTGGACGCCACGAAGGAAGTACCGGAATAGCTTCATTTCATCACCTCAGATCCTCGGCTTTGCCCATGCCTAAGCCTGCTTCGATGAGTTTCAAGACGGAGCTCAGCTCCGCCGAGGGGAGTAGCCTCATGATGCGGACTACGTGGTCCTTGTTGTAGGAGGAGGGGATGAGCTTCCCGAGTTCCAAAAGGTTGAAGGGTTTATTTAGCTTTGTGT
>WAPE01000002.1 GCA_015520865.1 Candidatus Iainarchaeum sp. | reverse complement strand
GTATGAACTTCACCTTTCCCATGTCTCGGATTCTATATACCCAGCCTCGAAGGGTTTCCACCTTTCCCACCTCCAAGGGTTTTTTCTAAGGGCTAGGAGATCTTGGAGAATTAGCCACGATTGAGGGGAATTGCCGTGACCTGC
Source organism: Candidatus Iainarchaeum sp. (assembly GCA_015520865.1). GTDB lineage: Archaea > Iainarchaeota > Iainarchaeia > JAADDC01 > JAADDC01 > WANZ01. The sequence goes on along the minus strand of WAPE01000002.1, from coordinate 2,359 downwards.
ATCACCTCATAACAGTGCAAAAACCGTTTTAAGGAAGCTGGGTTTTAAACGCTGACACTCCACTATTATCGGTGGCATTCAGGAGAGCGATCGAGAGGATAAGACGAAAGATTCTAGGGGAAGAGGTGAAAGAAAAGGCCGAAAAACAGTTATTTGAGCGTTTGAAGAATCACGGTATCGAGATTTCGGAAGAGAAGAAAGAAATCGTTTTAGAACATCGAGAAGAGATCGAGAAGGTGTTAAACAAGGCCGAAGAGGCTGGGGTTCAGCTAAAGAATGTTATAGGTATTGGAGACCCTGAGAAGTTCGTCGACCAGATCATCAACAACTCCAACTTTCTTCTAAGGGTGATGGAACGGTTGGCGAAGGGTGGAAGGAGGTACAGGATAGGTGATATACCACCGTGGGCTCTTTATTTTAGCAAAAAAGAGCTCCCTGAAGATCTAAAGAAGATTGGGAGGGAGCTTATCCGAAGGTATGGACTCCACGAGCCTGGAAACGACTTTGAACATAGAGAGATACTCGAGAGTGTTATCAACCAGCTCATAGGATCTGGGAAACTCGATAAGAACAACGTTCACGTAGATCTAAGGGAGCTCTTACGATTTTTGGAAAGGAAGGATGAAGAAAGCGCCAGGAGGGCACTTCGAAAAAGGGAGGAAGTAACCCTCGAGAACCTGCTCAGGGAGCTGAAGTTCGATGAAGAGCTGATAAACCGGTTTAGTAACGAGGAGCGTTCGAAGAAGATCAGCGTCTTTAGGAACGTAAACGGTAAAATCATTCTACCTGAAGAGGTAGAGAGCAAATTCAACTACGCTAGAAGACTTTTACAAGGAGAGGTACGAATCGGCTCTGTAAAGAAGAAAAAGCAGGAAGCTAAGAAGTACGATCGTGCAGCCGAGATGATCCGGAGGGCCTTGAAGATCTGGGAAAAAGCACACCGCCACATCGTTCCCCTCCAGGTCCTAGAGGTAGGTGAAGGGGGTTGAAGAGGCTTCTGGGCCTCGTTTCCGGAGGAAAGGACTCGTTATATGCTCTCTTTCTCGCTTATCTTCACTCCTTTGACGTTGTGGGTTTAGGGACCGTTAGACCGAGGGAAGGAACCCTCCTCTTCCATGAGCCTAATATCGACTTCGTCAGGATCCATGCGGAGCTATCGGGACTGCCCCTTCTAGAGGTGAAGGGATGGGAAGAGGAAGCGTTGAGAGATCTCTTCTGTAGAGCAAGGGAAAAACTAGGAGTTAATTGGGTCTCCGTAGGAGCCCTAGGATCCGATTTCCAGAGGCTACGATTCGTTTGGACTGCATCGGAATGCGGAATAAAGGTTTATTCGCCCCTCTGGCATCTAAAACCCGAGCGATACGTCCGCAAGCTTGTAGAAGATGGGTTCAGGTTTATCATTGTTTCCGCTGGCGTCTACGAGCTCAAGGATTGGGTAGGAAAGGAAATTGGACCTGAAAATGTGGATGGACTGGTGGAGTTAGCTAAGAAGGGAAGGTTTCATCCGGCGGGTGAAGGAGGAGAGTACGAGAGCTTCGTAACGGATGCTCCGCTCTTTTCTAAGAGGATAAGGGTTCAGGGTGAAAAGAAGGACGGAATATTCTACATAACAGGGGTGGAGCTGGTTGATAAACCATAGAGAAACTCTGGAATACTCTCTTCATTAACCACCTTCACCCACGAAGGATACCTCCTATGGGATCTACCCTTCTTTACTTCAACGTAAAGGTTATCTGAGACGGCGTCTACCTCAAAACTATTCCTGTAATAGTAAACCTCTCCGTAAACTCGGAAGAGATGTTCTTGGACGATCCATTCCAGTAGAACCTCCCTGGAAATTTGGTGTTTGGTCCACAGACCAAGTGATCGCGCTGCAAACGGATCTCGTATAGCGTACTTACGGTCCTTCCTCCAAACAATTCGTCCATCCTTCCCTCTAAAGGGAATAGGTAAAAGATAGAAGAGATCCCTCAGCAGGTAAACGTACTCCTGTACTGTCCTTGTCGAAACGCCGATATCTTTAGCAATCGAGTGAAAAGAGATCGGAGAGGGGGCCTTCGAGAAGATAGAGCAGAGAATTTCTTTTGCTAATGAGGGATCCTTACCAAGGAACTTCAAATCACTCTTCAAGAAATAGATAACGTCCCTTTCATCCATCTGGCGATTTAAAACGGCTAGGTAGCCACCTGTTCGAAGGTACCGTTCAAAGAGCTCACGACGTCTTCCTTCTGTAAGCCCTTTGAGGAGATCGGCGTAATCTCGGAAGTTTAAGGGCAATACCTCGATCATATTACCTTTTCCGCGTCTTCCTCCAAAGTATTCAACACTTCTCTGGATGTTTAAGCTGAGCGAGCCGCAG
>WAPE01000001.1 GCA_015520865.1 Candidatus Iainarchaeum sp. | reverse complement strand
CCGTGGTCTAGCCCGGTATGACGCCTCCCTTACGAGGAGGAGGTCCCCGGTTCGAATCCGGGCGGGCCCATCATGGGGCTTCGCCCCTATAACCCCAGGGGCGGCCTTCGCTACCGCTCGACCGCCCGATAACAATCATAAAGCAGTTTCCCTCTTAGGATTTGGAAAAGGATCTCTTTCTAACGTAAACTTCGGTCGGCTTCTCTCCATAGAACCTTGAGAAAACCCTTATTTCCTCCCCTACTTCAACTATCCCAGTTGCTACAGTATTCTCCCGGAGTATTCCGGGTGTCAGTAGGACGTCATGCACGCTTTTCTCCTGTAATAACCTCTTGGCGAGATATAATCTCTCCTGAGATTCGTTCAATCCCCTAAAACCATTGTTAAACTCCTCAAGAAGAAGAAAATGGTTCGTCCTCACTACACTCTTCTTTGCCTCCTCTATCTCATACTTTCCCTTTACAATTTCCAAGACGTAGACCTTTCTTTTATTGGCAAATATCCCAACAAACGAGTCATTTACCTGTAGGGCCTCCTGGAGGAAAGCGTCAACAGCTTTTCTCAATCTCTTCTTACTCGGAACTACCCTTTCGGCTATCCTGTTATATTTCTTCCATTCCTGAAAGCTTCTCCTCAGCGGACCCCTTGCAGAGGCATAGGCAATGTCCCCCACACAGAGCCAACACCCTTTCCTTTCTTCATAACCAAATTTTACAATATCTCCAATGCTTAGAACACTATCCGCCCTTCTGCTGTCCCTGTTTTTGAAAACAATGTACCCGTTATCTGTTTTAAGCCAGCCGATTGTGCACACATAAGAAGATCTCAACCAAGTTTTAAAGAAAGCGCTCTATTACTATTGTGCTCGCGCTATACGTACTTATCGCCCACCTTATAGGTGATCACCTTCTTCAGCCTAAGAAGATGGCCCTCGAAAAGGTAAAAAACGACGTCCTTTGCCTTCTCCATGCCCTTATATATATACTATTCCGTTCTTCTTTATCACCCTCGATCTGGTGAAACTGTCTCTGATCTTTCTGAGCCACTTTCTCATAGATTTCAGAGGTTGGTTCAAAGAATTTACGAGTAGAGCCCTCGACGGAGGCGAAACACCCTTTGTTATTTCTCTTATTAGGGACCAGACAGCTCACCTGTTCTTCCTCGCCCTTATTTTCACCCTTCCCTAACCCTATTTAAACCTTCATGACCAGATTAACTCGTGCTTACCCCCGAAGAAGAGGAGCTTCTCCACAGAAGGATGGACCACTTCGAGCATATCTCCGAAATTGTTTCTACTACTTGGGGCGAGCCGTTTTTACACAACGATTACGTCTATTACTTCGACGGTTTTACTGTTTACGTTCCACACCCCTTTGGAAGGGAGGACTTCTCGATCCTTCAATACGTTACAGAAAAACACGACCCCGACAGGATAATTATCTTTTCCGACGAGGAGCCGCCCGAACTAAAGGGGTACGAGAAAGAACCTTGGCACCTCGAAGCCTACAAGGGAGAGTTCAGGGTTAGAAATCCGAAACTCTCCAAGAAGGCAAAGAAGGCCCTTAACAGGATCGAAAGAGAGGGGATAGAGATTATTGTAAGAAAAGAACCTTACTACAGGGCCGATACGCTAAAGCTACTCGTCGAAACCCACGACAGATTCTCGATTTCCTGGAGAAACATCCTCTGGTACGCTTTCTATCCCAAAGTAGAGAGGGTAAAGGTTGTGGAGCTTCGGAGAGACGGGGAACTCGTCGGAGTTCAAATCGTTTATGATAACCGCCCAAGGTACGTCTGCTTCGCCGAAATGGGTTATAGAGAAGATGTCAAAAGGGCGAGCGATATGGTCTACGGAGCCGCCCTCAACCTTTTCAGTAATACAGAGATCCTCTCAATAGGCGGAAGTAAAACGGAGTCCATATTTGAGTACAAGAAGGAGTTCTTCAAGGATCCGGAACTCTACAAGTTCGGGGATTACTTTTGGACGGAGTACATAAAGGAAGGGCTCGAAGATGTGGATCCCTGGTACGTGAGGATGAACAAGAAAGTTTCTACCTCTCCCTAATAACCCTCGTGGGATCGTCGCCGGTTTTTTCTCGTTCGAGCCTGTAGACGACATCCGCAGCTTCGGAAAAGACGGGATCATGGGTAATCACGATGATCTGATCGAAAAGGCCGTCTTCCGACGTTGCCTCCTTCAAGAAAAAGGCTAACTGGCGTGTTAGGTTCTCGTCAAGGTTGTGGGTGGGCTCGTCCATGATAAGGAACCGTGCTCGACCGGAAAGAAGGTAGGATATGGCTATTCGGAGAGCTATGAGCGCTAAGGTTCGTTCACCGCCCGAGAGCTCCTCCACACTCCTCCAAACCTCCCGTGCACCTATCTTCGTCTTTAGCTTCAAGGAATACGTGTAACCACCCCGCGTCTCCTCTAGAGAGAAGTCGATATCACTGTAGTCCCCGTATTGGGAAAGGTAAACACGTTTCCAGACGAGCTTCAGGGCCCTGTTTATCGCTTCGATCCTCATCTCCCTTACCTCTCTAAGGGTTTCGTTCCAGGCGGCCACAAGCAACTCCAGCTTCCTCGAAGCCACTTTCAACCGCTCCACCCGATTCAACCTCTCTTCGATGGGGTCAAGATCACCCTCGACGAGGTCCAGGCGCTTGCCCTTCTCCTCTAAAAGCTTCTGGAGATTTTCAATGGAAGAGGCGAGGGAGGCCTTTTTCTCCCGAAGGTTCACCACCTGCTCTCTAACGGCCTCGGCTTCTTTTTCCATCGGGAGCAGTTCCGAGATCTTTCTTCTT